>CAZARO010000188.1:0-7957 GCA_964487165.1 uncultured Solibacteraceae bacterium
CAGTTGCAAAAACGACGACGCGCGCAGGAACCAGCGCCGCGGCAGCACCTGCGCCGCGATGCCCTGCAGCCCGAGAACGCAGCAGAAAATGAAAATGCCGGCGGCGG
Source organism: uncultured Solibacteraceae bacterium (assembly GCA_964487165.1). Taxonomy (GTDB): domain Bacteria; phylum Acidobacteriota; class Terriglobia; order Bryobacterales; family Bryobacteraceae; genus PALSA-129. Next base: position 108 of record CAZARO010000188.1, read on the forward strand.
CCATGGTGATCCAATACACTCCGAACCAGCGAATTCTGGAAAGATAGCCGTCGTTGGCGGGTACCGTTATCGAAGCGAGAGATACTGCCGGCTGCCCAGCGAGCCGTTGGCGGATATGTAGGCCTGCCAAGCCGGCGAGCGGCGTGCCCAGAGTATTAAAGAGCACGACCCCTGCGTCGTCGCGTTGAGGCCGAAAGAATGCGTAGCTGGTATATCCCGAAATCGCGCCGTTGTGCCAGTATGCTCCATCGGATTCATCTTTTATCCAGGCGAAGGCGATCCGCGAACCGGCCTCGACGTTCGCGCGCACCACATGCGAATTCCTCATGGCGGCCGCGAGGTCCGCGGGCAGCCTTTCGGGGTGCAGGTTCGCCTCCAGATAGGTGAGCATGTCGCCCGTCGTGGAGCGGACGGCGCCGGCTCCCGCGAGCGCGTCCAGGTCCCATGCGGCGATCGGTTGGTGGTGCCGGTCATATGCCTGGATCAGTCGGGCCTGCTGCTCCGCTGACAGCGACACCGAGGTATCTGGGATGCCCAGTGGACCGGTGATTTCCTGATGCAAGAGATCGGGATACGTCGCGCCGGCGCGGTCGGCGAGCACTTGCCCCAACAGCCCCACGCCGAGATTGCTGTATGAGAACGGGGGGTTCGGGAGCTTGCCGACGCCATGATGTTTCAGTAAGGCGTAGAGGTCGGCCGCATGATAGTCGGCGCCTGGATTCGGTTGGCCGTTGGGGTTCATATCGGGTGGCATTTCCGGCAGCCCGGAATGATGCGTTACCAGATCGAGCAAGGTGATCTCGCTGCCTGGGGGCTTGCTGGCCGTATCGGGCGGCAGCAACTCGCGTAGCGGTTCGTCGAGTTTCACCTTGCCCTGCTCGATCATGCGCGCCAGCATCAGGCCTGTGAAGGTCTTCGAAATGGAGCCGATTTCGAAGATCGAATCGGGCCTGGCAGTGCCATATGTGAAGATGTTGCGCTGGCCGTGTTTACTGACGCCGATGACGAGGCCCGCGCCCATCCCTGGCAGCAGCGCGCCAGCGGTCAACTGTGGAACCAGATCGCGGTCCATGATCGCCTTGAGGCCCGCGGCGCCGGCTGGAGGAAGCGCCTTGTCCCAGGTGAGCGAGGGCGTCGTCACTGGCGGGCTGACGCCGCCAAGCGCCAGAGGCCAGAGCAGACCGGGGAACGCGTTCAAGGCGAGTATCGTCATCCCCAGAGCCGAGGATACCGCCGCTACTTTGGCGATGAAGAAAGTGCGCGGACGGACAGGCAAGGGCGCCAGCACCAGCACGTCGCGGCGGTCGGGAAACGTGGAGTCCCAACTGAGCACCGCGAATAGGCCCACTACCAACATCACCGTCGAGATCAGGAAATGCTCGAAGGCGAAAGGGCCGAAGACCTGCCCGATCTGCGACCCTCCGCCGAAACTCAATGAGGGCGCGGCAAGGAAGATGCTGAAGAAGACCAGCAGCGAGGCGAATTGTCCCAGCAGCTTGTTCGAATCGCCCAGCGCGTGCGCCGAAAGCAGCTCCAGGTCCACCATGCGGAAAAGGAACTCGCGATACAGCACGCGGAATTGCAGTTTCGTCATGCGCCCCGCCTTACGCCTGAATCAGGTCCGCGATCTGCCGCGAAATTCCCACCGTGTCCTGCTCCACCGCCAGTTGCGAGAAGATTTCTTCCAACGTAGGCAGCGCCATCAGGTTGCGCAGGTGCTCGATGGAGTCATCGGCCACGATTTTCGCGCGGTGCAGAATCACCACGTGCGAGCAGACGCGCTCCACGATTTCGAGATCGTGCGAACTGAACAGCACCACCTTGCCGCGCGCCGCAAGTTCCTGAATCAGGCTGCGCAACACCAGCCCCGTGCCCACGTCGAGGCCGGAAAAGGGCTCGTCCAGCAGAATGAGATCGGGATTGTGGAGCAGCGCGGCCGAGAGCAGCACCTTCTGGCGCATGCCCTTCGAGTAGGCCGAAATGGGCGAATGCCGGTCGCCGTGGAGTGCGAAAAGGCGCAGCAGGCCGTCGATCCGGTCGGCCGTGGGCTTGGCGGGAAGGTTGCGCAACTGCCCCACCATAATGAGGTATTCGAGGCCGCTCAGGTGGGCGTAGAGGTGCGGCTCTTCGGGCACATAGCCCATGCGCTGTTTGTAGGCGATCAGGTCGCGCTGGATGGGCTCGCCGTTGAAGCGGATCTCGCCGGCCGAGGGCTCGATCAGCCCGGTGATCATTTTCATGGTGGTGGATTTGCCGGAGCCATTGGGCCCCAGGTAACCCGTGATTTCGCCGGGGCGCGCGGTGAAAGTGACGTTGTCCACGGCGGTGATGCCCAGGAATCGCTTGCTGACGCCTTCGAGTTCGAGCATAAGGAAACCTAACCCTATGTAGCAAACTACTATCGGGCTTGTCAAGTAGCATGCTACATAGATATAATCGCTCCGTGGCAGCCGAAACCAAGCTTTCGCACACCGCGGCGATGATCCTGCAGGCCATCCATGCCGGCCATGGATACGGCTTCAGCGTAATGGAGATGACCGGCCTTCCCAGCGGCACCGTCTACCCGGCGGTGCGCCGCCTGGAACGCGACGAACTGATCCGCTCGCAATGGGAGCGGCCCGATATCGCTGAGCGCGAGCTCCGGCCCCCGCGCAAATACTACAAGCTCACACGCGCCGGCAAAGCCACCCTGGAAGCCTCGCAGAAGCGCTATCCGCTGATCGCCAAATTGATTCCCGCCGCGGAGGTGGAACAGGCGTGAGCGGGCGCCTCCATCTCGCTCTTTTGCGCGGTGCGGCGCTCCTGGTGCGCGCGCCGGATCGCGAGGAGTGGCTGGCGGAGTGGCGCGCGGAGCTGTGGTACGTGGGGCGAAAGCGCCGCACGGCTTTCTGTCTGGGAGCTTTCCGGGACGCGTTTTGGCTGCGGTGCCACAGTCCCTCGCCGCCCATGTATCTGCGGTCGCCATGGCAATGCCTCGCGGTTCTGGCGGCGCTCGCGGCCCTCAGCGTGGTGCTGGCGCTTCAGTTGCCGAGCGCCCGCGAGGCGCTTTTTCCGCCCGCCTATCCCGATGCTTCGCGCCTGGCGACCATCTCCGGCATCTCTGTGGACAACTATCGCAAGCTGCCCGGCAGCGCCTCCGACCTGGCTTTCTATCGCACCGTTTGGGCTCGGACTTCCCCCGCGAAGTCCAGCCGAAGCGAGATCGCCCTCGCCCTGGCGAGCCGCAATCTGTTCGACGTGCTGCGGATTCCCGTGCTCTCCGCAGTCGACCAGCCGGCCGCCGCGCTGATCCTCAGCCACGCCGCGTGGCGCGAATATTTCGGCGGCGATCCGAAGATCGTCGGCCGCCGCTTGACGTTGGACGGGCGTCAGGCGCAGGTAACCGCGGTAATCACCGATCGGGCCTGGCTCCTTCCGGGCCGAGCGGACGCCTGGCTGCTGGTGGACGATCGGAGTTTCGACACGCAGACACGCGGCAATGTCCTCGCCCGCATGAGCCCACCCAACCGGCTGATCTCTGTTTTTAACGCCGAGGGTGGCGTGGACCGTTTCACCTGTGTGCCGGTGGCGGAACCGCAACCGTTCCTCGCTTTTCTGCTGGTGATGGCGGCTACCGGCATGGTTCTGCCGGCGGTCACCAGCATGTCGCTGGGCGAGTATCCCGCCAATCGTCATGCGCTCTCGCGCGGTGCTGGAATGCGCCGCTGGATTTTTCTGGGCGTCAAGATTGTCCTGGTCCTGCCCATCGTCCTGTTCGGTTCTGTCGCTCTCTTTTCGATGATCGCGGTAGGTTTGCAGGCCCACGGCATGATCGTGAGCAGCGTGATCGGATTCCGTTGGGTCCTGATGGACCAGCGCCGGCGCTGCCCCATATGCCTGCGCCTGCTGAGCAACCCCACCACTATCGGCCAGGCCTCGCGGACGTTGCTCGAATTGTACGGCACGGAGCTGATGTGCGCCAAAGGCCACGGCCTGTTGCACGTGCCGGAGATCCGCAACAGCTACAGCGAGCAGCGCTGGCTGCACCTGGATTCTTCGTGGAGCAGTTTGTTCTGAGGGAGGCTGACATCTGAACGCTAAGGGAGTTGCAAGATTCGGCTGATCGACCGCTCCCTCGCATCGCGGTCGCGGCTCGGTAGGCACTGGCAAACACAGAAACGCCATTCTGAGCCGCGCGCGCCAGCAAGCGGTTCTTCGAATATTGCAACTCCCTCAGCTGACAGCTGAAAGCTAATAATAAGATATGTCGAAATCAGCACTCCTTCTGATTGCATCTGCCTGCCTGCTCCGGGCGGAAGTCCATCCTATGACTTTGCGGCAGGCGGTGGAAACGGCGCTCAAACAAAATCCCGATATCACCCTGGCGCGTCTCGATGAAGTGAAAGCGCGGCAGTCCGTGCTGGTAGCCAAGGACCCGTTCACTCCGCACCTGGTCATCGGCAGCGGACTGGCTTATAGCAACGGCTTTCCCATGAGCATTCAGGGCTCGGCGCCCAGCGTGGTGCAGGCCAACATCGTGCAGGACATTTTCAACCGCCAGCAAACTCTGGCCGTCGCGCAAGCCAGGGAAGATGCTCGCGGCGCCGCTCTGGCCGTCACCGGCAAGCGCGACGAAGTGGTCTTCCGCACCGCATCGCTTTACCTCGACGCCGAGCGCGCCGGCCGCCTGCGGGAATTCGCCGGCAAGGAAGCCGAGAGCCTCCGGCGGGTGCTCGAAACCGTCCAGACGCAGGTGCAGGAAGGCCGCGCCTTGCCGCTCGCCGGGAAGACTTCGGCAGCCAACCTGGCGCACGCGCGGCAAGCCGCCGAGTTGCTGGATGACGATGTGGCCTCTTCGGAGACGGCTCTCGCCCTGGCGTTGGGCTTCTCCGCGGAAGACCGCGTCCACCCGGTGGCCGAACAGCGCGCCTCGCCGCCCCTTCCGAAATCCGAAGAGGAAGCCATCGCGGCGGCGCTCGATGCCAACAAAGACTTGCGCCGGATGGAGTCGCAGATTTCGGCCAAGGAGCTCGAGAAACGCGGCGTGAAGGCGCAGCGCTTGCCGCGCGTGGACCTGGTGGCGCAATACGCCCTGCTCGCCAAGTTCAACAACTACGCCGAGTTTTTCTCGAAATACCAGCAGAATAACGAACAGATCGGGATGTCTTTCCAGTTTCCTTTCGCCGTGGGCCCGGGCGTGGGCGCGCAGGTGGCGCAGGTGGAAAGCGACATCGCGCATCTGAAAGTCGATCTCAATAACGCGCGCAACCGCCTGCGCAACGACATCGAGCAGGCCTACCGCAATGTGCGCAAATCGGAAACCGCCGCGGAGGTCGCCCGCCTGGATCTCGACGTGGCGCGCGAACAGCTTTCCGTCGACCTGGCGCAAATGCAGGAGGGCCGCGTGCCGCTGCGCCAGGTGGAGGAAGCCCGCGTCGCCGAAAGCGATAAATGGATGGCCTTTTACGACGCTCAGTACGGAGTGGAACGGGCCCGCTGGAGCGTTCTGCGGCTCACCGGCGATCTGCTGGCGGCGGTAGAAGCGGAGTAATCGGCCAGCTTAGATAACGCGCTTTCCCTTGGCCGCCTGGCCGGGGAGCAAGAACGTCTTGATAAGCTCACCCTCGCCTCACACGGTCATTACAGAGAAGCAGGCCCCGCCGCCGAGTTGCTTCGCGAGCAGTCCTACCTGAGAAACGGGAATCTTGCGGCGCTGGGCGCGATCGAGCAGGTGCTGAAAGAGAGCGGGCAGAACGTTGTGGCGGCGGACTCTCGGCATAGCGCGCTAGATGCCATAGAATCCGCGAGTGAGGCGCTCTTTGAGCCGCGTCGCCTCTACCGGATTCGACGCTACGGCAAGCTGCTTCGCCGGCAGGCCCAATTCTTCCGGGCTAAGGCGGTTACCCCTACCTTCCAGAACTGCCAGTTCCGCCGTGGCGAGGGCGACCTCTTCGCCAGTCGACTTGCGCGCCACCACACTGCTGCCGGTGAGCGCCTGCCGCACGAACCAATGGTAGACTACCAGCGCGCTCTTGATCACCTCGGTTCGCTTGGAGCCCGTCAATTCCGCCATCTGGTCGACTTGCGAAAGCTCGGTGGGCGTCAGGACCGTCTGGATTCTCGCCATACTTGCATTATCACAGTAGCAGAACATCCAGCCGGTGGGCGTGCACCATCTGCTCGCGGGGGGACCACTCGAATATGGTGAAACGCCCGTCCTGGGAAGCTACCAGGGCCACCGCGTCCCGCTGATCCTGACTGAACTGCGCCGCCGAGAGATGGCGCGTGCCACCGAGTTGTTCGGGGTGCATGAGGACCGGCTTGGAGCCTTCCACCGGTTCGGTCATAGTCACCTGCTCGACCTGCGGCCATCGCTTCCGGCGGACGATCTTCGCGCCGAAGCCGAGCAGTTCGTAGCGATCGGTGAGTATCACGGCGCCATCGACCGCGGTCAGGCCGGCGACTGCCGCCACCGTCGCGTCGCTCAGCGGGGCGAGGTCGCAGTACGGCGACGATACCGCGTAAGGGATGGGCTGTACGATCGATTCCCGCCACACCTCGGTGTTCGCGGGCACCACCAGCAGCGAACCGCCGCGTCCGTGCGCGCGCATGGAAACCACCAGCCTTACCATGGTGTTCACCGACTGGATCCACGACGTTGGCGAGTCGAACCCCAGCAGCGAGGTGAGCAGCGCCGGGCAACCGGGCTGGCTCGAAGCGCACTCGTCCACGATCTTGACCTGGTCACCCTCCAGCACCGCGACATTGACGAACTTGCGCGCTTCGTCCCCGCTGTGATGCTTCACCACGATCAGGCCGGGCGCAGCGACTTCGAGCACGAAGCACAGAATCGGAATATTGTGCGTCGTGCCCCAAACGTACATCTCGCCCTGGTCGCCCCAGACGCCCAAATGAATGCCGGGACGCTCGACGGCGGGGGATACGCGCGCCAGGGCTTCCGTGGTCAGCGGCAGAGGCCGGTCGAGAATCAGCGGATGGAGGGCCTCTTGCGGGGAAAGGAAGGCGAGCGAGATCTTCGGCACGTATCCCTCTTCCCGCCGGAGGCTGGCCCAAAAGGCAGCGTCGATGATGGCCTGGATGATCTCCGCGTCCGGCAGGGCGGCCAGCGGCTGCTCGCCGCGGGCGAGCGCCTCCTCGCGGTGGCGCGCGAAATAGCGGTACAGCTTGAGCGAGAGGGGCCGCGCGGCGGCGTGGGCGTCGCGCTCCATTACGAGATCTGCGATGGAGCCGCGGCGCGCGCGCGGCGAATCCCCAGCTTCTCCATGCGGGCCTGCAACGTGCTGCGCTTGAGCCCCAATGTGGTGGCGGCGCCTTTCGGTCCGCTGATTACCCAGTCGGCGGCGTCGAGTGCTTCCAGAATGTGGCGGCGCTCGGCCTCTTCCAGGGTGCCGGACTTCTTGTTGGCGGGGGGCGGAGCGGACTGCAGGTGCAGGCCGTCAATCGGCACTCGCAGAACGGGGCCGTTAGACAGGATGACCGCGCGCTCCACCAGATTCTGCAGCTCGCGAATGTTACCCGGCCAGTGGTACCGCACCAGGGCGCTCATGGTCTCCGAGGGGATGGTATCCACCACCTTGCCCATGCGCCGCGAGAATTGCTGCACGAAGTGGCGCACCAGCAGCGGAATATCGTCCTGTCGCTCGCGCAACGGAGGGACCTGCACCGGAAAAACATTCAGACGGTAGAAAAGGTCGGCGCGAAACGTGCGCTCCTCCACCATGGCGTTGAGATCGCGATTTGTTGCGGCGATCAGGCGCGCATCGGAGGTGAGGGTGCGCGAGCTTCCCAGCCGTTCAAACTCGCGCTCCTGCAAAACGCGCAGCAGTTTGGGCTGCAACTCCAGCGGAATC
>CAZARO010000189.1:0-5019 GCA_964487165.1 uncultured Solibacteraceae bacterium
TACGGTGCGCGCGATTTATGACCTCATGAAATGGGGGCCGACATCCGCGAATTGCGGCCCCGCACGTTTCGTTTGGGTGCGCAGCGCCGATGGAAAGGCAACGCTCGCCGGGCTCGCGGCGGACCTGAACAAGGCGAACATCCTACAGGCCCCCTGTAACGTTCATCATTGGCCACGACTTGGATTTCGCCGCCGAACTCCCGAAGCTTATGCCTCACGCTGCCGAACGCATGCAGCAATACTTTGCGATGCCGGGGATCGCCGAGGTGTCGGCCATGCGGAACGGGACGCTGCAGGGCGCTTACCTCATCATCGCTGCGCGGGCGTTGGGACTGGACTGCGGCCCCATGTCGGGCTTCGACAACGCTGGCGTGGATCAGGCCTTTTTTTCCGGCACGCGAATCCAGTCGAACTTTATCTGCAGCATTGGCTGCGGCGATCCGGCTTCCGCGTTTCCACGCAATCCTCGCCTGAGTTTTGAGGAGGCTGGTCGCTGGGCCTAACCATGGCGCTAGATCAGACACGATCCGATCCTAGGAAATGGAGAGGTTTTATGAGCACAAAAGAGAATATTCAGGTTGTGAAGGATTTCTTTGCAGCAATAGGTGCCTACAATAAGCACGATCTCCTGGCGCTAGTTGCCGCAGACATTGAGTGGATCATTCCGGGCGAGGGCTGGCCGCTGGCCGGCACGCACCGCGGGCACGCGGAATTGGCGGCTTTGCTTCGGAAGGCGTCCGAAGAGATTGAAATGACCCATCCAAAGCCCGCCGAATTCGTGGCGCAGGGAGACCGAGTTCTGGTCGTTGGCGCCGCTACGGGGAAAATCAAAGCCACGAATAAGCCGTTCACGGACGATTGGGTCTTCGACATTATCGTTCGAAACGGCAAGGTAACGAAAATCCGGGAGTACATCGACACGCAAGCCCTCGCGCGGGCGTCCGAGATGGACGCGAGTCCTGGGTCCTGACAGGGCACTTTCGAGAATTGTGTCGGCTCCGCAGTACCATTCGTGAGGTGACGGAAAACCGCTCGTGGTGGCTGCCAGCTCCGCGTGGATGGTCGGCCACTTGTACAAAGCTCGGATTGACCCCGCAGCCCCCAGCGACCCTGCAATTGGGCACAAATGGCCATCCGGGAAGTATCATCACATTCGGTTGGTTTCGGCGACTCGGAAACAGGCTGGTCTGCACGACGAGGACCCGTCAATAAAGGGAGATGAGACACCCCATTCCTGACGAGAAAAAGCGGCTATACCACCCCCTTCGACTAGGACCAGGGCCAGGGCCAGAAACCGGAAACGGCGATACGGCAAGTACCCCCAAGCTTAGGTGAACAGTATTGGGTCTCACTCACTGCTAAGTTTTCCGCGGGAGCGACGCCTTCATCGATGCCGCCTCGAACTGGGGATCGTTCGCAGGCGCGCCGCCTCCACATATTGTCTAACCGTTTCGCTCCCGCGGCAGTCTAACCGGCGAGAGGTGAAATGGGCCGGTATCTTGCAGATTTGCGCTTCGGACTGCGGCAGCTTCGTTTGAATCTGCTCTTTACTGCGGTAGCGGTGCTGTCTCTGGCGCTCGGGATCGGGGCGAACATCGCGATCTTCCAACTGATCGATGCCATTCGATTGCGTCCCCTGCCCGTGGTGAATCCGCAGCAGCTGGGATACCTCGATTTTGCCAAAGGATCGCAGCGTTCCGGCTGGTGGTCCACACGCAGCGCGACCTTCACATCCAAACAGTGGGAGAGCATTCGCCAACAGCAGCAGGCGTTTTCCGGCGTGTTCGCGTGGAGCGCCAAAGACTTCAATCTCAATCCGGAAGGCAAGGCGCGATACGCGGAAGGGCTCTTCGTCAGCGGAGACTTCTTCAACGTTCTGAAGGTGCCGCCCATCGTGGGCCGGGTATTTACGGCGCAGGATGACGAACCGGGTTGCGGATCGCCCGGCGCGGTGATCGCTTACTCCTTCTGGCAGTCGGAATTCGCCGGCGATCCCGCGGTCACCAGCCGAACCGTCAGGCTGGATGGCAATTTGTTCCCGGTGATCGGCGTGGCGGCGCCCGCTTTTTATGGCGTGGAGCCTGGACGCCGGTTCGAAGTCGCTGTGCCCGTCTGCTCCGATCCCATGTTCTGGCAGGCGGGCAAAGGACGAATTCCCACCCCGACCGCATGGTGGCTTTCGCTCATGGGGCGGCTCAAGCCGGGCTGGACAATCGAGCGGGCCAACGCGCAGATTCAGGCCATCTCCCCGGCCATCATGCGGGACACGCTGCCGCCTTCCTATCGCGCCGACTCGGCGAAGAAATACCTGGCCAACAAGCTGACCGTCACGTCCGGCGCGACAGGCGTTTCGGAACTGCGCCGCAGCTATTCGGATCCGCTGTGGATTCTGTTGGCGACCACGGGGTTGGTGCTGCTGATCGCCTGCGCCAATCTGGCGAATCTGCTGCTGGCGCGCGCCAGCGTGCGCGAGCGCGAGATCGCCGTGCGGCAGGCGATGGGCGCGTCGCGCGGGCGGCTCATCGCCCAGTTGCTTTCCGAAAGCCTGCTGCTGGCGCTGCTCGGCGCCGGACTGGGCGCTGTGCTGGCCGCGGTACTCAGCCGCGGATTGGTGGCGTTCCTGACGACTGCGGGGAACAAGATGTTCGTCGGGCTGGGCACCGACTGGCGAGTGCTGGGCTTCACGGCGGCGGTCGCGATTCTCACCTGCCTGCTGTTTGGACTGGTGCCAGCGCTGCGCGCGACCAGGGTGGCGCCGGCGTCGGTCATGCGAGCCAGCGGCCGCGGGCTGACGGGCGGGCGCGAAAAATTCAGCCTGCGCCGCTTCCTGGTAGTCGCTCAGGTGGCCATGTCGCTGGTGCTGCTGGCGGGCGCGCTGTTGTTTGTGCGCAGCCTGCAGAAACTGCTGGCCGTCGACCCCGGTTTCCGGCCGGAAGGAATCGTGGCCGTCGGGGTGGACTATCGCGCGGCGCATTTCCCCAAAGAACGCATCGTAGAAGTGCGCCGGCAGATGCTCGAAAAGCTCCGCCAGCGAACCGGAGCGGTCTCCGCCGGCCAGGTGGATATGACGCCCGTCAGCGGCTCGGGCTGGGACCAGACGGTCTGGGCGGACGGTGCGGCCGGGCCGCGCCTGGATGTCCTGTTCAACCGTTGCGGCCCGGGGTATTTTCGGACCATGGGGACGTCGTTCGTGGCGGGCCGCGACTTTAACGAGCACGACGACCTTACCGCCCCCAGAGTGGCGATCGTCAACGAACAGTTTGCGCGCAAGGTTTTTCAGGGAAAGAATCCGGTGGGGCTGTCGTTCCACCGGGAAGAATCGGCGGACAAGCCGGATTCGGTATTCCAGGTGGTGGGGCTGGTGCGCAACACCAAGTATTACGAACTGCGCGAAGATTTTCGGGCGATTGCCTTCGTATCGGGGGGCCAGGACGAAGACCCCGGGCCGGGCGCGAACTTCGTGTTGCGCACCAACGCGCCGCTGGGTGAGTTCTACCGCAACGCCGAGCAGGCGGTGGCCGAGATCCATCCGGGGCTAGGCTTGGATTTCAGGGTGCTGACCGCGCAGATCATGGAATCGCTGATGCGCGACCGGTTGATGGCTGCGCTGGCGGGCGCTTTCGGTTTGCTGGCGGGGTCGCTGGCGGTGCTCGGGCTGTACGGGGTGATCGCTTACATGGTGGCGCGAAGAAGGAACGAGATCGGCGTGCGAATCGCGCTGGGCGCCAGCCGCGGACGCGTGATCGCGCTGGTGCTGCGGGAAGCGGTGGTGCTCCTGGCGATCGGGCTGGCGTTGGGAACGGCATTGACCATATGGGCGGGGCAGGCCGCGGCGTCGATGGTTTACGGCATGACGCCGCGCGATCCGCTGACGCTGGGCGGTGCGATCGCCTTGCTGGCGCTGGTGGCGTTGTTCGCCAGCTACGCCCCGGCGTGGAAAGCGTCGCGGCTGCAGCCCATGGACGCGCTGCGCGACGAATAACCGTTCGCATCCGCGCGGCTACTGAGTCTCGCACAATACGGTGACAGATGGCGCCAGCTCGGGCAGGTTGTCAACTGTCGCCACCCTGCCCCGCTTGGCTTCTCAGAGTTTCAGACTTCATGGGCGCGAAATTCAGTTTCCGGTCGTCGATGACCACTCCCTTACGGTCGCGGCTCAGTGCGAGGTCTCGTGGAATCAGCGAGGCATTACAGAACCGCGCGCGTCAGCACGCGGTCTTTGGCAATCGACGGTAATCTTGCGCCAGAAAGCAGTTAGCGCCGCGGCGAATCAAAGGTGTTAAAAGCTAAAGTGCCCGGACCCGACCTCCACCGCGCCCTTCGCCGTATAAACCGTAGCCGTAGTCCCCGGCGGGACCGTCACCTCCAGATGCAGCGCGCCGTTTTCCACCCTCCACTCGCTTGCGATCCATCCGTGAATCGAACGGTACCGCGCCCGTGCGAACGTCAGGCCGCCAACCACCCCGGGCTTGACGATGAAGTGGCGGAAGCCCGGCGCGGCTTCATCCATCTGTATACCGCCGATGCCTTCCACGAACCAAGCGCCAATCGACAGCAGGCAATCGTGAATATGCGACCCGCCCGACCAGCTTTCCCAAATGGTAGTCGCTCCCTGCCCGAGCATGTCACCCCAACTGGGGTAAGTCGTCTGGCTGGCCATCGTAAATATAAGATCGTTGCGATTGTCCGCCATTAGTTCCTTGAGCAGGAAGTAAGTGCCGTGCATCCCCGCGTCGATGTGCCCTTGGTTCTTCTTGAGGATGGTCTGCTCCAGCGTCTTCATCACCGCTTCGCGAAGTTCGGGCGGCGTGATATGGAGCAGCAGCGGCAAGGCCAGATAGGGCTGCTCGCCAGTGGCGTAGATGCCCTTCGAAGGGTCGTAGAATTTCTCCTGCAACACGCGGCTGAGCGTGGCGGCGCGGTCCCGGTACATGGCCGCGTCCTCAGTATGTCCCAGAATGGCCGCGATCTTCGACGCCAGTTGCAGGGTGTACAGGTAGTGGCAGTTGTTGATGAAGC
>CAZARO010000189.1:5029-7954 GCA_964487165.1 uncultured Solibacteraceae bacterium
CGCGAGCCCGCCGGATCGCGCGCCGCGTCGGTGACACCGTCGCGCCTGGGGGTGACCCAGTCGCCCAGATAATTCCACTGCGGCATGCGGATGCCGATGCTGACGTACGGCTCCAGAATATGCTCCACTGTCTTGGACTCCGCAAAAGCGAGCCACTTCTGGATGGCCGGGTAGTTCTTCTCCAACACGCGGCGGTCGCCATACTGCTGGTAGACCTGCCACGGCATGGTGACCATGAAGCCGCTCCACATGGGTCCGCCGCCGCCCTGGTCGGGATAGTTGGGCGCGGTGTACGGCAAGTCGCCGGTGGCGGGGTCCTGCGCGTCCCTCCAGATGTCCGACCAGCGATTATAGAGGCCGCCGGAGTCGTAATTGATGAGCCCGTTTTCGATGGAAGTGCCCGAATCGCCGCCGTAACCCAGGCGCTCGCGCGTGGGGCAGTCCACCACGTAGCCGCCCAGCGAGAGGCATTCCCAGGTCCAGGTGACGGTGCGGTAGATGCGGTTCAGCAGTTCGTTGGATGATTCGAATTCCGACGCGTGGCCGTAGCCGGTGCGGATGGCGGAGCCCTTCACGTCTTCGGCGGAGGGCGCCTGGTGGAGGCCGGTGACATGGGCGTAGCGGAAGCCGTGATAGTTGAAACGCGAGCGGATGGTTTGCGCTCCGGCGCGCGTGACGTACTCGTCGCGCTGGTTGAAGGTGGCCCATCGGCCGGGCGTGGGCGTCCAGTCGGCATACTCGATCTTGATATTCGCGCCCGCTACGGTGTCCTTGGGGAGATTCAACTCCAGCCAGCCGACATAATTCTTCCCCATGTCGATGAGCCATGCGCCGGCGGGATTCTCTTCGATCTTCGCCGCCTTCAGCGTCTCGACGATGCGATTGGGCTCGACCATCTGCGCGGCGGTGACAGTCGGGGGCGGCGAGAAGACGGCTGCCGCTTGCCAGCCGGAATCGTCCAACGCGGCAGTGTTCCAGCCTTCCACTTCCAGCCCGGCGTCGTAGTGTTCGCCGCCGTAGTCGCCGAATGCCATGCCGCGCCCCAGCGGTGTGATAGGGCTCGCGTGGACCCTCCAGGTTGCATCGGTCCCCAACTTCACCGCGCTGCCATCGGACATCCGGAGGTCGAACTGCGCGCGCACCAGCGGACCGTCGTGAATCACTCCGGGGTGCCCGCGGACGTACCATCCGCGGCCGAGCCACAACGCCACGCAGTTCTTGCCGGCGGCGAGGTAATCGGTGATGTCATGCGCGACGTATATCGTGCGGTGGGAGTAATCGCTGACCGCCGGCGCCAGAACGGCATCGTCCACCTTCCTGCCGTTCACGTAAAGCTCGTAGTATCCCAGCGCGTTGACGTAAGCCATGGCGCGGCGCGGCTTCTGCGGCAGATCGAGGGTCTTGCGCAGCCACGGAAACGGCAGCGGTGTTCCCTCTTTCGCAGCGGCGGGGCGAGCCTGGCCGATGAAGCGGCCGTACCATTCCGCCTCGCTCAGAATTCCCATCGACCAATGGGCCGGCGCACTCCAGGCAGTCTCGCGGCCATCCTGGCGCCACACGCGCACCTTCCAAAAACACTCCGCGCCGGAGACCAGCGGGCGGCCGGCGTACGGCACAAACGTGGAGTCGGGCGATTCCACGCGCTGTGAATCCCAGAGATCGCCGTTATCTTTGCGGAGAGCTTTCAGGCTCGATGCCACCAGAATGCGGTACGCGCTTTGGCGGAGTCCGTTGGGGCCCGGCGCCAGTTGCCAGCTCAATCTCGGCGTGGGCACGTCGATTCCCAAAGGGTCGGTCAGATACTCGCAGCGGAGTCCGTCGACGGGAGCGCCGGATTGTGCGACGGCGGCGCACCCGGCGAGCGCCAGCGCGATGCCCGCCAGCAGAGCGGCCAGCCCACGCGACATGTTCGACATCATGCGCCAATTGTAACCGGAGGCGCCGCCAGGGACTTCGTCCCCGGATCTCCCTTCGGGAGATGGAATACAGAAGTCAGAAGCGGCCCCTGCGGGTCCGTGAAGTCAGGAGGAACACACTCACAGCCGCAATCGTTGCCGTTATGGCGATGCCGCCCGCGGGTGGCGGCTGGCATGTCGCCGCCCCTCGGCGCCAGCTCTTATTCTGTCTTCTGTCTTCTGACTCCTGTCTCCTGCCTCTACTTACTTGTATTCACGGCCGACTCCCACAGGAACTTATGCAGGAACGTCTCCATGCGGCCGAGCGTGTATATCCACCGGCTGTGCAGCAGCGACTCGTGTACGTCGTCCGGAAAGACGATGAGCTCGTAGTACACGTCGCGCTGCCGCAGCAGTTGAATGAGTCCCACCATCTGCCCGAAATTCACGTTGCGATCATCGTCGCCCTGAATCAACAGCACCGGCGATTTCCAGCCATCGACGGCGCTGATCGCCGACGCCTTGTAGGAGACCGATTCGGGATCGAGCGAGTTGCCTTCCAGGTGTACACCCGCCAGGTCGACGCCTGCTTTGAAGATATCGGAGTTGCGCGCCAGCGCCTCCGACGTCAACAGCCCGCCATACGACAGTCCCCAGATTCCTACCCGGTTGGGATCGACATCGGCCCTGGTCTGCAAGTACTTCCCGCCGGCGACTACGTCCTGATACTCGCTGTTGCCGGCCGCGCCGGCGTTAGCCGCCATGCGGAACGACCGGCCGTAGCCGATGCCAAGGCGGTAGTTAATGGAGAGCACCACATAGCCCTGGTCCGCCAGCCACTGATTGATGCCGTAGGCCCAGTGGTAAAACTGCATGTAGTGATAGGCGGGCATCATCTGCCGCTGCGGTCCGCCATGCACGAAGACGATGGCAGGCCTGCGCTCGCCCGGTTTGAGATCGGGTGGGAGGAAGAGCTGATTGTGGATTTCGAGTCCGTCGGCGGCTTTGGTGATGACGATCTCGGGCTTTA
>CAZARO010000190.1:0-7916 GCA_964487165.1 uncultured Solibacteraceae bacterium
ACTCCTCATGAAAACAAGAAACTTATGTCAGGAATTTTGCGCCGGAAAGTAGCTAACGGCTTAGTTTAGTTAAGTGGGGCAGGTTGGCAACCCGCTCCGGGCCGATTATCGATACCGCGAAAGGCCGATTGCCAATCGGCCGCAGGATGCCATCCTGCCCCACATTAGGCTCGCCTGTGGCAACCGGAAATCAACCGCTCCCTGGCGGTCGCGGCTCCGAGTGGGCTGTCTAAACAGCCATTAGCCAAGAGCGAACAGCCGCCCCTCACTTCCCCTTCGACCCCTTACTGCCGCCGCCCAAAGTGAACAGTTTATCGCTGAAACTCTTATTGATCTCCACCTGCTCGGAAATCATTTCGTAAATCTTCTCGCCATTGCGCTCGCGGCGGATATTGCACGGCCACATCACTCCTCCGCCGGCATTGCGATACAGGGCGAATAGCGTTACTTCGGTGTCGAAATCGTGGAATTGCTGGTTGCGGCGGCGGAACTTCTGCTGCACCGGCAGCTTACTGCGCGCGTCGAAATAGACCGTCACCGTATTGTTGGCGGCATCGGTGATGTCGACAATCTCCACCGGCCGGTTCTCCAACATATCGGTGCCTTGCGAATAAAATGACAGCTCCGGCTCGTGCAGCCGCTGCCGCAGGATATAGAAGATGTTGTTCAGAGCGGTGATTTTGTAAGCCGCGTAGCGGTCGTCTTCCATGGGACGAGCGCCGTGGAAATTCACCTCCCAGCCGCCGTTTTCCAGGAACAGGATGGAACTGTCTTCATGGAGACCAAAGTTTTCCCGCTCGCGCACCTCCACCTGCCCCGGCACCGGCGGCAGATAGCGGGTATAAATCTTCGCGATATTGAGCCCGGAGATGCGCTCCCGGTAGAACGAGTAGGCGCGGCCCGACTCAATGCGGTCGTTCATCTGCAGGAAAGCATCGCCGCCCAGCGCCTGCAGGGCTTCGTAGACCACGCGTTTGCCGTGCTCCGCCGGCGATTCCGCCGCCAGCGCGCAACACGCCACCACGAAAAATACACTTGGTTTGCAGCGTCTCATGGCCGTTTTTCCAGGTCTTGAACCTTCAGCCCGGTGTTGATCTGCATGCTCTGGATAGTCAAATCCTGAAATTTCCGGCCGGACAAGGCGATCGTCACTTTGAAGGGAAGTTTCAGTCCGCTCACATCGCGGAAGTCCGAATAGGTCTCCAGCACCGCCACCGTCCCGTTCGCGGTAATCGCATCGTAGAGCATGTTCTTGATCATCCCGCTAGAGCGGTCGAACACCACTTTCACAACCTGGCCGGCATCGCTGATCTCCACCGTTTCGTCGTCCAGCGCGTTCACCTTGCGCGCCGGTGCGCGGTCGCTCAGCAGCACCGGGAAGAGTACGCGGAACAGATCGTTCTGCACCTGCTTCAATTGAACCCCGGTCAAAGCGGCGGAGGCTTTTCCGGAAGAGATCCAGCCGATTTTGCCGTCGCAATAGACCGAAAGCTTGCCCGTGCCGGTGGTAGTGTCGTGCCGCACATAGCTGGGGGCGATCCAGCGCTCCGTCGTGCTGGCCTGCCCGCCGCCGGCGCTGACATCGAACTGGTAAATGATCTCCTGCACATAGTCGGTCACCGCCGCCAGCTTGTCGGCGCCGCCCATGGCCTGCTGGGCGCGCGCCAAAAGCTGCTTGCCGCGCCTCTGGGTGACCGCATCGCCAGAAGCCGCCTCCACTTTCGGAGGAGGGATCGTCAGGTCGATGAGACTCACCGCCGTGCCACCTAGAGCGTCGAGGGGAGATTCGAATCCCGTGGGATTCCCGACCACCACGGTGGTCATCTTCGCGGGATCCAGCCGCTCGCGCGCCACCCGCAGCACGTCCGCGCGCGTAACTCCCTCCAGGGCCTTCTGGTGCTGCTGCGTGTAATCGGCCGGGAAGTTGAAGTATTGGTATTCGGCGAGCCGCGGCAGGATGGACCGCTGGTTGTCAAAAGCGAACACCAGGCTGTTGAGCGCCGACGCTTTGGCCGTCTTGAGTTCCTGTTCGGACACCTGCTCGGCGCGTATTCTGTTCAGCTCCTCGAAGACTATCTGCACCACCTTGACGGTGAGGAACGGGTTGACCACCGTTCCGGTCACGCGGAACAGGCCGGGACGGCCGAAGCCCGCGCCCCAGGTGGCCGACAGCCCGTCGACGTTGCCGTACAGCCGCTGATGGAGGCGGCCCTGCGGTCCACCGCCCAGGATGTCCGCCATGATTTCGAGCGCCGGGTAGTCCTTATCCAGGTAATCGCCACCCATCTGGCCGACCGCGAAGAAGGAACGCGAGAGGTCTTTCTTCGCCGCCAGGAATTTGCCGGGCGTCGCATCGGGGACGACCTGCGGAAAAGCGGGCACCTCCGCCTGTTCGGACTTCCAATCCTCAAACAGGGCCTCGATCCGTCCCTTCATGCCGGCCGCATCGAAGTCGCCCTCGATCGACAGCATGATGTTCCTGGGGAAGAAATAGCGCTGGTAAAAGGCCACCAGGTCGCCGCGATTGATGCGGTCCACGTTGGCGTATTCCACCTGCGCGCCGTAAGGCGAACTCTTCCCGAAGATGGCGGTCACGAACTCACGCCAGAGAATGGTGGCGCCATCGTCGTTGCGGTGCGCGATCCGGTTGCGCAACCGCGTCTTCAACAGGTCGATCCGGTCCTGCGGAAATTCCGGCGCCGTCAGGCCGTCCTTGAGCGCATCGAACGCCGCGCCGGCATTCTCTTTCAGGGTCGAGAAGGAGATGGAGAGAATGTTTTCCCGGGCGCTGCCATCGAGTTCCGCTCCCAGGTCCTGGAACCTGCGCACCAGATCGTCGCCCGGCCTACCAGTGGTGCCCCCTTCCAGCATTACCTCCTCGGTCAGCGCCGCGAGGCCGATTTTTTCGGGTGGGTCGAAGGCGCTGCCGGTGCGCACCAGCACGGTTCCGTTGATCAGGGGCAGTTCATGGTTCTCCAGCAGAAGCACCCGCATGCCATTGGGCAGGGTGACGCTTTCGGGGGTGGGAGCGGCGATCGGCCGCAGCTCAGGATACTTGAGATCGGTGTAGTTGGGAAGGCCGGCCGGAGATGCCGCCTTGCGTGGGACCGGCGTGGGCTTGGGAGGAGTGATTTGCGCCACGGCGGCGGCTGCGATGGCGAGAAGCATGGCCGCGCGAATCATTGCGGTCCCCCTGGGTTGGACGCCGCGCTGCCCGGTGGCGGCGGAGCGGTAACGTATGCCACCGTCCGCCCGGTGGGAATCAGGTACTGCGCAGCCACGCGCTGCAAGTCTTCGGCCGTCAACTGATTGTACTCGGCGGCGACGGTAAACAGTCTCCGCCAATCGCCGTATTCGGCGTAATAAGACGGCAGCAGCGCGGCCAGTTGCTGGTTACTACCCAGGATCCTGGTAACCCGGCCCCGGAGAACGTTCTTGATGCGGGCCAGCGTATCGGCGTCGATGGGCTTCGATTGCAGCCGGGCCACCAGGTCGTCCACTGCCTTCCGGTTCTCTTCCACGGTGCGGCCTCTGGCGGGAACCACAGACAGAACGAACAGGTTCATAAAACGGGCGGCGGGAACGCTGGCGGTGACTTCCACGCTCTGGGCAATCTGCTTCTCTTCCACCAGTTCGGTATGCATCCAGCCGGTGCGGTTGTCCCCCAGCAGGAGCGAGATCACGTCGAGCGCGGCGTCATCGCGGTTCGTTCCGGCGGGTCGCCGGTAGCCGATCATGAGGAGAGGCTCGACGTCGCCCCACAGCGCCACGGTCTTGGGCCCGAGCTGCGGCGCTTCCTGGGTGTGCGGTGCAGGCGGACGCGGCCGCGAAGGTATGGGGCCAAAATACCGTTCGGCGAGGCGTTGGGCGTTGGCCGGGTCCACATCGCCGACCATCGAAATAACAGTATTGCCCGGGCCGCCGTAGGTATCGAGGAAAGCTCGGGCATCGCCTGGCCGCAGGGCGGCCACATCGCTCGACCATCCGAGGGGGGGATTGCGATAGGGCAGATTCTCGAAGGCGGTGGCCAGCAGGGATTGCCGCAGTTTGGCCACCGGCCGGGACTCCACGGTGGTGGAGATTTCGGACGTCATTTTTTGCCGCTCGCGGAAGAAGTCGCGGAACACCGGGTGCGTGAGGCGCTGCGACTCCAGCAGGAACCACAATTCGATGCGGTTGGAAGGCAGGCTGTACGACGTTTCGATGGAGTCGGGCGTCGCATGGCAAGTCACGCCCACGCCGCCGTTCTCCTGGATGGCGCGCATAAACTCGTTCGGATTCTGCTGCTCAGAGGCGAGGTTCATGCCCTCCGACACTTCGTTTTGGAGGCCGGCGAGGGCTACCGCGCTGGCTCGCGATCCTTTATTGCGTTCCTCATCCAGGCGGTCGTAGGCCGCCTCCAGATCCTGCAGGGCTTTCTTTTCCACCGGCCAGTTCTTGGTTCCGACGGTCTCCGTGCCGTTGAACGCCAGGCGCGCCAGCAAGCTGGCCAGCCCGGTCTGCCCTGCGGGATCCTGCGCCGTGCCCGCATTCAGATAGGTGTGGAAGGAGACCACGGGGACCTGGTGCCGCTCCAGAAGGATGAAATGGAGGCCGTTCGAGAGAGTGAACTCGGTGACCTTTCTTTCATATTCCCGGAGTTCCTGCGCGGAAAGAAATAGCGCCCCCAGACAGAGGAGCGTGCCGAAGCGAAGTCCGATCACGTTTGAGAGACTCCTGTACCTCTATAGAGAATAGCAGGGGTGTTCCCTTTTCAGAGTCCGCGCAAGGTACCATGAGGTGGGGAAGACGGCGCCCCAGAACAACCCTATGTCCTAAGGGGGACACTATCGAAAGTTTACCTAGAACCCAGAGTACCGACCAAGTACGTGCATGACTACTTAGTGAACGCATTCCTTCGGATAATGGTCTCGTTCGGAGAAAAACCGCGAAACAAGGACAGGATCCCAAAGTATGGTATGGTCGGACGAAGAAGAACAGATCGAAACGATAGGCGGTGACCGCCGGCACGACCGCCGCTACCGGATCCACCTCGACCTGCGTTGGAAGCTGATTCGCCGCAGGCGCGTACTGGAATCCGGCGTTGGCCAAACCGTTGACCTGTCGAGCGGCGGCATCCTGTTCGACGCCGGCAGGCAGTTGCCGATGGGCCTGAACGTGGAACTGGCCATCTCATGGCCGGTGCTGCTGCGAAATGAAGCGCCCATGCAGCTCATCGTTTCCGGCCGCATCGTGAGGACCGGGCAGAATCGCATAGCGGTAGCGATGGCGCAACACGAGTTTCGAACCTCGGGCGCGCCGGTCGACCAGCGCGGTACTAAGGGGCAAGGCGCGCGGACGCCCTCGGCGCTCCTGGGCAACGGTACAAGCGGAATGTCCCTAGGAAAATTCCGGTAGGGCTCAGCGCTCCCAACGCGCCTGCGGCGCAATCATGGAGAAGCTCAACTAAGTAGGTCCGCACCATTCGATACAGCGGAAGGCCGATTGCCAATCGGCCGCAGGATGCCATCCTGCCCCACTTTGGACGCCCTGTGTCGCGTCTGCGCCTAGCGCTCAACAACTCACCGCTGACAACTCCGGCGTCACCCCTGCCTTCCGCGGCGAGCCATGGCAGTTTCCGGCGTGCTCCAACTGCTGGCTGGAGGCGGCGGGGGGGGAGGTGGCGCGGGCAACGCTTCCGGGACCACCGGTTTCTTCACTTTGCGATCCAATCGGACGGCGATAAAGGAATCGCGCGCCTTAGTGTACTTCGGAGTCCCGGGTTTGCCCTCGATGGTGGCCCATTCCTCCGGGGTGATCTCCTGCAAGAGCGGCAGGTACTTCTGATAGTAGTTGCGCATGCGCTCCTGCACCGGCTTGAAAGTGGAGCGATAGAGCTGGAACAGGATTTCATCGGCCGCCGCCGCGGTCATGATCTGGTAGACGTGCGATGCCTTCTTCACGCGGGACGCGCGCAGCGAAGTCTCCAGCTTCTTGGCGCGCGCTTCCAGCTTTTGCCAGGTATCCAGTTCCGCCTTGTTCAATTCCGTGGCTTTCACCAGCGCTTGTTTTTCCTTCACCGACAACTTCTCGGTCAGGACGAAAAGGAACGGACCGAACCGCGCCGCGCGCGTGGGGGTGTCGTCGGGCAGGAGCTTGCTGTTTTTTTCGAAGCGCTGAATCCCCGCCAGGTTGAGCTTGGGACCGGCCAGGGCGGGTGAAAACAGCGCCATCAGCCCGGCTTCCTCCAGCCCCGCCAGAATTACCGACGGGTTGTCTTCCATGCTGATGCGCTTCAGTTCCTCGCCCAGTGCGCGCGGCGGAATCAGCTTCTCCACCTCCGCCTCGCGCGCATTGGCCACCTGCATCTGGGTTCGTTCCTCCACGCTGAATTCCAGACGCACGCGGAAACGGATGAGGCGCAGCAGGCGCGAAGGGTCGTCGTAAAAGCCATAGGTGCTGATGGCGCGGAGTTCACGGCGTTCGATGTCCGCCAGCCCGTTCATGGGGTCCAGCAGCAGGCCGCGCGAAGCCTTGTTCAGGCTGAGAGCTATGGCGTTACAGGTGAAATCGCGGCCCCGCAGATCCTCCTGAATGGTCGCCTGCGACACCTGGGGCTTGGCTCCGGTGCGCGTGTATTTTTCCTGGCGGGACATCGCCACCTGGGCGGTAACGCCGCTGGGAAACACCAGTTCGGCGCTCTTGCGGGTCTCATCGGCGGAGACGGTCTGGGCTCCGGTGCGCTCGCAGATGCTCTTGGCCACCTTCAGGCCATTGCCCTCGACCACGAAATCGAGGTCGCGGATCCGCAGACCCGCCAGCATATCGCGCATCGCGCCCCCGGTTAAGAAGAGGTTCACATTGGACTGCGCGGCAGCCAGCTGAACGTCTTCCACCACCCGGTTCTGGTCCGGACTCAGGTGGCTCTCTAACATGTAGACGTAATCGCTCATCGAATGCGCTCTCGATTCCTCACGCCAGCGGCGGCCCCGGTAAGGACCGCTTCACGCCCTGGGGTGGTGATCCTCAACCGTTTGCCGAAGCCTCGACCGCATGACATGGGTATAGATCTGGGTGGTCGAGATGTCGGAATGGCCCAACATAACCTGGACGCTGCGCAGGTCGGCCCCGCCTTCCAGCAAGTGGGTAGCGAAGCTGTGGCGCAGCACGTGCGGCGTAAGACCATGAAAAATCCCGGCTTTCCTGCCATATCCGGCCAAAAGCTTCCAAAAAGCCTGGCGCGTGAGGCAACCGCCGCGGGCGGTGACGAAAAGGTACCGGCTGGCGCGTCCCTTGAGCAGGGCGCTCCGTCCGGACTCCAGATACGCCTCCACGGCCTTCATGGCGTCCCGGCCGGCGGGTACCATGCGCTGCTTGTTTCCCTTGCCGGTGGTGCGGACGACCGCCAGATCCGGATTGCAATCGCCCAGACCCAGCCGGCACAGCTCGGATACCCGCAGGCCCGTGGCATAGAGCAGTTCCAGCATCGCCCGGTCTCGCAAGCCGGTCGGACGGGTAGTGTCCGTGGCTCGAATAATTTTCTCGATGTCCTCTAGATTCAAAAACTTAGGAATAGTCTGCGCTTGCTTGGGGGTACCCAGGTACTCGGTGGGATCGGTGGAAATCTGGCCCTCCCTCAGGAGAAATCCGTAGAGCCCACGCAAAGTAGTCAAATGGCGGGCCACCGAACGCGCGCCCAATCCTGACTCATATAAATGATCCAGATAATCGCGCAATCCTTCCGGCCCGGGGAGCTCGCGGCATTCTCCCACGAAAGCGGCCCATTTTGCCAGGTCTAAGGCGTATGCTTCCAATGAGTTAGCCGAAAGACCTTTCTCCAGGCGGCAGAAATTGAGGAACGCCTGCATCTGACCCGGCAGACGAGCCGTTTCGGCGGTGAGCGCTCCAGACATCGTGCCAATGATACAATAAGCCGC
>CAZARO010000191.1:0-7904 GCA_964487165.1 uncultured Solibacteraceae bacterium
GCGTCCGCCCACGTTCCCCGTCGCGCCCAGCACGATCGCCGAGTACTGCGCCTTCACCTCTGCCGCGCCGAGGTCTTCGAAAGCGCGAGCATCCTCTGGCGGTGGAAACAGCGGGACAGGGGGCATTAGACGAACACTTCGACCTCGCGCGTGGTAACGGCCGGTGGCATGCCGAGCTCGGCGCGGACCAGGCATTCGCCGACGTCGTCGATGCTGACGAGGAACTTCATGCTGCTTCTCATCTTAAGCTTATTTAGTCCTTGCCCATGGACCTTCATGCCAGGTCCATAGTGCCATTTCCAGGCGGTGAAGTAGGTCCGGCCATCCCCCGCGGGTGCCTAACGGTTTTGGGGGATTAGTTGCCAAGAAACCGCTCCCTTGCGGTCGCGGCTCGGTAAGTTGCTGCAAACGTGCGACACCCGTTACTGAGCCGCGACTGCAAAGGAGCGGTTGCGGGGTTAGTACGAGGGAGCCCACAGATCAGTTAAGCACCCATCCCCCGCAAGAACACGCACTGGGTTCCCCGCCCGGCAGCCGGTCCTGCCAAAGGCTGAAGAGGATGCCCTCGATATAGACGGGCACGAGCGGTTGTTAATGACATCGCCGAACCGGACCGCGTGTTCGCGAGAGTGGGCCGCGTGAGCGAGGCAGTCCGCCCCACTCGGGCAGCCGCGCTACCATGGAAGGCACACCATGAGTTTTCAATGGCTCGAGATGCGCATTACCGAAGAAACCGAGCGCCGCCAGCGCGAGGCGCAGATTCTGGAGCGCCTGCCTCATGTGCTCGACGACGTGCACAGCGCGCTGGCCGCCTGCGTGGAAGCGTACGTGGCGGCGTTTGGCGCGGAGGCCGTCGAAATCAGCTACCTGGGCCACAAGATACGCGTGACCGTCCGCGAACTGCAGGACTCCAAGTGGGAGAAGGTCGCCAAGGTGGAAGTCAGCATCGCGCCCAAACTCCCCGGCCTGCATATCGACCGCAACGGTAGTGCGCTGGACATCGAAGTCGGCATCCTGCCCGGCGACAAGGACTTCTATAAAGACGGCGAAGAGTTTGTCTCCATGGAGGAGCTGACGCGCCGCATTCTCGACCGCTCGCTCTTCCCCAAACTCGGGGAGTAAGTCACTCTACGGTGAAATCGAGCGCCGAGTTGTGCGCCGCGCCACTGGCCGTCTCCTTCACGACCACCACCAGATGATATCTGCCGGCCGGAAGCGGCATGGCTTTCGCTACCGCCGGCTGGCCGGAGGATTCCGTTTCGAACGATTGCACCAGTTGCCGGCTAGCGGTCACCTGCCCGTACACGTGGAAGCGGCCCCGCACGTTCAGCGGCACGAGCACGGTCACCATACGGGAAGCGGGCTCGATGCGCACGGTGGAGTTCGGACCGATGGCGGCCTGCAGTTCCGCGGGGGTCAAACCGGCGGCCCTGAAATCGCCTGCTCCGGGGAGGGCGATTGTGCCGTCGCCGCCGACGGTGACGCGCGTGGCCCTCTGGATCGCGGCAGGGGTCCGATCATCGTATAGCGCCGCTTGCATGTTTCGGTTGTCGCGCAACTCGGATTCCAGAAGGGCTAGTCTCTGCCTCTGCGCGGAGATCTGTGGCTCTCCCGCTGACTGCACGCTAGCCTTTATCTGGGCACTGATGGTGTTCTCCTCGGCCTTCAAGGCGGCCAATTGTGCGGCGGGATT
This sequence comes from uncultured Solibacteraceae bacterium, assembly GCA_964487165.1. Lineage (GTDB taxonomy): Bacteria > Acidobacteriota > Terriglobia > Bryobacterales > Bryobacteraceae > PALSA-129. Next base: position 1,694 of record CAZARO010000191.1, read on the forward strand.
CGCCTTTTCTCCCCTCAGTTCGTCCAAGGCTGGGACCTGATCGCTACATACCTGCACCTCAGGATATTCGGGCCGATATTTTCGCAAAAGGGCTTCGCACGCCGCTCGCTTGGTTTCTCGATCGAGCCTTGCCAGGTTAGCCTCGCTAACCGTGGTGACGAATTGCACGTGCAGAACATCCCCCACCCCGATCGTACCCGGCGATCCTGCCTGTCCCTTGTCGGCCACCATCACCGAGATCGCCGATTGATCATCCTGCCGCAATTCTCCCTGGGGCAGGCCCGGGTCGTTGGTCAAACGGAAGTCGCCGTTTCCCCGAGTGTCCTCGAATGTCAGCGTGACGTTGATCCCCAGGCCTTCGATATAGCGATACGTCCAGTGGATCGCGCGGCCATTGAGGCTGTTGGTGGCATCCGGCGGACCGTATTGGATGTAGATGCGGCCGCGATCCGTTTTCCATCCGGGGAAACGGTCGCTAGGAATACCGAAATGCTCGTTGGCGTAGGCGAGGCGGCGGTAATGTTCCTCCTGAAATTCGTTCTTTTCGGTTCCCGGCGTAGGGTCGCGCCGCAGCCAGAACTGTTGGATGAAATTCTCGCGCTCCTCATCGCTGGCAAGCTTCTGGAACGCCGCGCGTTCCTCGTCGGTGATGATGTAGGCCGCGTCCTCATTGAGCCATTTTCGATAAGGAGAGGCGAGGGCCACCACCTTTTCCGAGGGGTCGGTGCTTGTTCGGAAGTCGCCCGACCGAGTGGCGTCCACAAATTCAAAAACTACGTTGTTGCCGGCTCCTTCGAGATGGCGATAGCGCCACTGCTGGAAGGGGAAGGTTTGCACCACATCGCCGCCTTCTTCGGGAGGGCGCCGATAACTGCCGCCCGAGGAATGATCGTCGATTTCGTCCGGCGGCCCGTAGGTGATGTAGATGCGGCCGCGGTCGGTCTTCCATCCCGCGATGCGGCCGGCGAAGTGTTCGTTGGCATAAGCAATGCGGCGGTAATGCTCTTCCCGGAATCCCGCTCCGCGCCGTTGCCAGAACTGTTGGATGAACGCCTCGCACTCGTCGCCGGTAGTGAGCTTCCGGAACGCAGCGCGTTCTTCGTCGGTAATAATGTAGGCCGCATCCTCGGCGAGCCATTTGCGGTAGACGGCCGGGAGTTCGCCGCCGGATTGAGGCGTCGCCGGAGCCAGCGCCACACCCGCCACCGGGACCGTCACGCGCGCGTGGCGCACGCCCGGCAACTTCACCGGCAGCGCCGTCAAAGCCGCGGCGAAGATCACCAGCAGCAACGCGGCCGAGAACGCCGGCGCCACCGAAGGCTGCGCACCGCGCGATTCCACCGTCAAGCGGCGTATGCGGTCGATGAGGTTTCCTCCCGTGGCCGCCAGTAGAGCCTCGGGAGTGAGCGCACGCTGCTGCTCCAATGCCGCCAGCGTGGCGGCATAGGCGCGCGCATCGCCCATCAGTTCCACTACCCGGTCGTCACAGCAGTTCTCCCGTTCGGCGCGCACCGCGCGCGAGACCCACCACACCGCCGGATGGTAGAACAGCAGCCCCTCCACCAGCGATTGCAGCACATTCACCGCGTAATCGTGCCGCGCCACATGCGCCAACTCGTGCAGCAGGATGCACTCCACTTGCGCAGTCGAAAGGCCGGTCAGACAGCCGAGCGGCAGCAGGATTACCGGCCGCAAGTAGCCAATGAGCACGGGCGTATCGGTGAAGCAGGATTCCAGCAAGGCGACCGTCCGCGAAAGACGCATGCGCGCCGCCAACGCGTCCAGACGCGCCTGCCATTCGGGCGCCGGCACGCACACTCCGCGACTCCGCAGACGCCGGACGGCGGCCCACGCCGCGATTCCTCGCGCATAGAAGAACGCTACTCCCGCGAACCAGGCGGGCACCAGCCAGGGAAGATGATCGAGCACGGCCGCCCACGAAAATTGCGGCGGCGGAGCGGATATCGGACCTTCCGGCGTCGCGGCCGGCCACCAGTGAAGCGGCGCTGCGATGGGTACCGGACGGCGCGCCCAGATTACTGCCAGGGTGATGCCGAACGCCAGCGGCATGGCCGCCAGGATGACGCACGCGAGCGCGTACCGCCGCCGCGCCGGCGCCGTGCGATGCAGCCGCAGTAGCGCCATGAGGACGGCGGCCAGCACCGCGCCTTCCCAGATAAAATGCGCCAGCGTCCAGGCGATGGCTTGCGCCAGCGGGGTGTGAATCCAGGCGGCCAGGTGGCTCATGGCTTCCCCTTTTCAGCCCCGGCTTTATATTCTGCCAGGAATTTCCGCAGTTCGGCCAGTTCCTCGGGCGACGCGCGATGCGCCGAAAGCGCCCCCAGCATGAGGCTGGTGGCGGAGCCTCCGAAGGCGCGCTTCAGCAGGTCGCCAGCCAGTTGCTGCTGGGTCCACTCGCGCGGCCGGGCGGCGGAATAAATATGGGCGCGCTGCTTTTCGTCGCGCGCCACCAGGCCTTTTTCGGCCATGATCTGCAGCGTCTTCAGGACGGTGGTGTATTGCGCCGGTTTGCGGCGGATGATGGTCTCATGAACGTCGCGCACGGTGCTGGGGCCGAGGCTCCAGAGCACGGTAAGGATCTCGAGCTCCGCGTCGGTCGGCCGCGGCGGCTCTTTGGGTTTAGGCGGCATCTACGAAGACTGTACTACGATAGTCTTCGTCGCGTCAAGATCTATTTCGCGGGCCTGCTATGATCCCACCAAGGCAGCCTTCACGGTCAGCAGTTCGGTTCCGACCATCGCGGCGATTGCGCGGTACTGGAGCGAGACAGGAACATTTCCACGGGTCGGGTGGAAAGTATCCGGGCTGCTTCGCCACGAGGGAATACGGACCGCCGAAAGAAACACCTCAGGGCTACGGGGTCATAACCACAAGTTCGGGAAAGACGTTGAAGTCATCGCTGTTGAAAGTGTAAATTCGGTTGATGCCATTGGCTAGCATAGCGGCGACGATTTGCAAATCGAATACAGCCCCGCCCGTGACCGGATGCCGGCGCAGCAAGTCCAGCCACCTTTCCACCGCACAGGCTGGAATTGGTAATACGCGAAGAAAAGCGAGCAGGCCCGCAGTAGCGCGTGATGCGTCGTCAGCAGAGCGCGGCTTGGGAACGCGCCGTGCGTTGGTCACGATAGAATAAAACTCGCCGCGTCGAGCAGGGCGCGAGAGGCCGCATGCTGCGGAGCGTCCGCATCCATTGCATAGACCAAAACATTCGCGTCGATAATGCCCGGATCAACGGACATCGTCGTAGATGTCCCGCCGGTGGAGAGGCCCCACCGCTCCGAGATGCCAAACTGGCAATTCCAGGACAGGGCCGGCAACGTGGGCTGTTACCCCGCGCTCGCTCATCAGCCGTTCCAGCAATGCTTCCACGGAAATACCTTGGCGCCGAGCTTCATCGGTAAGGCGGGCTTCGATTTCATGCGAGATGTTCATGCTCATGGTCAGAATCGCGTAACTTGGCGCTTGGAACGCCTATTCCATCAAATCGTGGCGCTTGAGCGTGGGCCGGTCGTCCGATTGCGCTTCGGGATCGTCCACCTTGCCGTCGCCCGGCTTCACTCGCAGTACCGGCCGCCCGTCCTTCCTGTCCGCTTTGCGGCCGGCGTCGCGGGCGATCAACCGCTCGCGCACATCGCGGTATTCCGAAGTGTTCACGACGTACTCCGGCTTGGCCGGCAGAATCCGCTGGATCTCCTGCTCGGTCTTATCGATCCGGTCGGAACTCATAGGGTGGGTGGCGAGCACGCGGGCCACCGCGCCGGGCTTGGTCTTCTGCAGCGCCTCCAGCTTTTCGAAAATGCTGACGGCGCCGGTGGGGTCGTAGCCCGCGGCGTACATGTACTGCACGCCCAGATAGTCGGCCTCGGTTTCATCGTGGCGGCTGAAACTTCGGAACGTCATGGGAATGGCCGCATTGGCAGCCTGGCGCGCCGCCCATCCGCCGAGCGGCCCCAGCACGATGCTGGGAATGATTCCCGCGGCTTTGGCGAGCTGCTGCTCGGATGCCCGGCACGTCATGTGGCGCGCCGCCACGTGGGCAATCTCGTGCGCCAGCGCGCCGGCGAATTCGTCCTCTTCGCTGGCCAGCTTAATGAGCCCGGTATATACGAAGATGTATCCGCCCGGCAGGGCGAAAGCGTTCAGCTCCTCGCCATCGATCACGCGGAACGTGAACGGCACCTTGGCGTCGGAGTTGCGCACCAGGTTCTGGCCCACACGGTTGACATATTCGGAGAGAATCGGATCGTCGTCGATCTTCGATTCGCGCGCCACTTCGTCCGCCAGTTGCTTGCCCCACGCCATTTCCTTCTCGACGGAATAGAAGTTGAGGCACTTGCCGATATCGCGATCGCCGATCTGGTTGGGATCATCCTTCTTATTCTTCTGATCGGCGGCATACGCCCCGGCGGCCAGGACGATCGACAGAATGGCGGCGGATAGCAGTCTCATGGGTGGCTCCCGGAGGCCTTATATCGTATTGTAAGGGGTATGGCCCTGACTGCAAATGCAAAAATTGACGCCGAGATGGCCCTTTGGGATCAATACGCCCATCATTTTCCGGTTCGCGAACGACTGATTTACCTCAATCACGCGGCCGTTACGCCCCTGTGCAAACCGGCCGCCGATGCGATGAAGCGCTTCTCGGACGATTCCATGCAGTTCGGCAGCCTACACTATCAGGAATGGCTGGATACCTATGAGGGCCTGCGTGTGGCGGCTGCCCGCCTGGTGAACGCTGACCGGGGGGAGATCGCGCTGATGAAAAACACCTCGGAGGGTATCTCCACCGTGGCTCTGGGGCTCGATTGGAAGCCGGGCGATCGCATGGTGGCCTTCCGGGAGGAGTTTCCGTCCAATTATTACCCCTGGAAACGGTTGGAGCAAAAGGGCGTTAACGTAACCTGGCTATCCGCGGCCGACCCCCTCGAAAAAATCGCCGGTGCCGCTCGCGGAGCCAAGCTGCTGGCCATCAGCTTCGTGCAATTCCTGTCGGGATACCGCGCCCCTATTCAAGCAATAGGTGAGATTTGTCACGTCAATCGCTGCATTTTCCTAGTGGATGCCATTCAGGGACTCGGCGCCTTTCCCCTCGACGTAAGGGCCTGCCACATCGATGCCCTGGCGGCCGACGGCCACAAGTGGCTTTTAGGTCCGGAAGGGTGCGGTATCCTATACATAAATCAGGCACTTCAAGACCGCGTGGAGCCGGTGGAATTCGGCTGGTCGAACGTGGCGGGATACAACGACTACGCCTCTCGCGATATGGCCCTTCGCCAGGATGCTGGCCGGTACGAGTGCGGTAGCTTAAATACCATTGGATGCTTCGGTTTAAGGGCAGCTATTGAACTATTACTGGAAATCGGGACAGGAAAAATAGCCCCGCTTGTCCAAAATCTCGGCGACCGCATTGCCGAGGGGGTTCTCCATAAGGGATACGAAGTGTTGGGAACCAGGACGCCGGAGACGGGCGCGGGAATCGTCAGTTTCCGCAATCCCGGAGTCGATTCCAGGGAGATCGTCCGCAAGCTCGCCGCCGCCGGAGTCAGCGCCGCGCCGAGGGCCGGCTGGGTCCGCACCTCGCCACATTTTTACATTCCGCCCTCGGACATCGATCGCATGTTGGCCGAGTTGTAAACGAATTCTCCTTTGTGAATTTGTATAGAATGTACGGATGCTTCGTCGCATTCTGGTTCCCCTTCTGCTGCTTGCCTGGCCGGCAACAGCCGCCGTACCGACGCCGAAAAGCTACTTCGGCCATGAAATCGGCGAGGACGGCTCCGTCCTCGACTGGGACAAGGTCGTCGGCTACTTCCAGGCGCTGCAGAAAGCGAGCAACCGCATCCGCGTCGAAGAGCTCGGCAAGAGCACCGAGGGCCGGCCGTTCATCGCCGCCACCATCGCCGATCCCGAGACCCTGAAACATATCGATCGCTACAGCGCCATCCAGCAGAAGCTGGCCGACCCGCGCGTCACCCCGCAGGCGGAGGCCGACAAGCTCTTCCTCGAAGGCAAGGCCGTGGTGCTGGTGACCTGCTCCATTCACGCCACCGAAATCGCCGCCACCCATACCGCTATCGAGTTCGCCTACCGCATCCTCACCGACGACAGCGCGCACAATCGCGCCATCCTCAAGGACGACATCGTGCTGCTGGTGCCCTCGCTCAATCCCGACGGCGTCGATATCGTG
>CAZARO010000192.1:0-7895 GCA_964487165.1 uncultured Solibacteraceae bacterium
CTTTGTCGCAGGTGGCCACGCCGATGACGCCGCTGCGCGTGGGCAGCGAGCGGATCAGGCGGCGAAAGATGGTGGAGGCATCGTTGCGGTAGGCCAGCGAATCGAACATGCCGGTGGTGCCTTGCGTACGGCCGTCGCAGGGATCGGTGCAGTAGGCGGCGAACGGGATGGCGCCCAGCGATTTGAGCTGCTTGGCCGCAGCGTCCATCAGCAGGCCAACTTCCCAGTGGCCGGTGTGGTAGCCCAGCGCGATGGGCGTGCCGTCCGCCGCGCGGATGCCGCCGTGAGTGCTGAGGATGAGGATTTCTTTGCCGCCGAGCGTCGCCGGGTCCCACCCCATGCCGGCGTCCTGCGACCAGCCGAAGATGTCGCCGGAAGGCCTCGTAATGAGCATTTCGGGAGTGATGGGAAGGGAGCCGGCGGGGCCGGGAACTTTGCTGTGGATGTCGTAAAGCGACGGGTCGCCGGAGTCCAGAAGCTGCGCGAGCATGTCTTCCTGAAGTGTAACGTATGGGGATGGCAGGCCGGTGGGTCACGATGAAAAGGGGGAGAGACATGGCCGACGCCAACACAGATTTTGATATCGATTGGACGGCTTGCGAACTGATTGAAAGCAATGCCGGTCCCTGTGAGCAACAGCGTTTCGCGCAGCGTCGCTCAGACGATCTGCTCCGGGGTAGACGTTCGACCATCGATTCGGTTGGTAGCTGTCGTGGCCCTTGCGCGAATTTGTGCGGCCCTCTGGTCCGGAGTCGCTCTGGGCCTGGCTCGGCCGGCTTCCTGGAGCGGCAGCGGTAGGAGCATTCCTGAACCGCCCACCTCGGAACCGTTCGATTCGCCAACGTCTTTCGCGCCCGCGACCAGGTCCCTCCTCAAGCCCCCACGAAGCAGCGCCCCTGCAGGCGAGGCACGCTGCTACTGACGTCCCATTCCGCCGCCAGGTCGACATCGGCGGCGAATCCGCGCTCCATCAGTTCCTTCCCGGAACCAGATTGGCGCAGCGCGCTACGCAGGTCGGCGCGGAAATGTTCGAAACAGGCGGCAGCCACTTGCGCTTCGGGAGACCGGGCGCCGGGAAGATTGGAGATTATCGCTCCGGCCCCGATCAGATCTTCCACGCACGGCCGGAGTTCGCCCGTAGACCAGGTTTCCCCGGCGGGGATGACGGCAAAGGTCGATCCCAGGCGAGCCGCCGCGCGGGCGACTGCGCCGGCATTGCGAAGGCAGGCGGCCAGCACCGAAGGGTGGTGAGTGTGGAACGATAAAGCTGCTCCATTGGGCGAGGGCAGCACCAGCCGATAGCCCGCGGGCAGGCTTCGGAGCGAAGCGGGCGACAGGGAAAAGCCTGCCTCGCGGTCGGCGGAGGCGAGGTGGGCGTTGACGGCCGCCGCATAGGCTGCGGCGGATGCATCTTTAAGAGGATACGGAAAAACAATCGCCCCTCGGGCCGCGGCAATATCCAAAGCGGTCGAAAAAGAGAGGACAGTCGACCACGATAACGGCATCGGAGACAGGCGCCAACTCGGTCAACCCTCGCAGGCCCCGCTCGCAACGAATTTGGAATTCAGACTGCGTGAACGGCACGGTTCCAGGATACTTCTAGGGCTAATATGACTCTTTAGGGCTATACAAACATAGCCATTTTGAGCTATGTCACAACAAATTGATCTTGTGGCGCTTGCACGAACGAAAATACGACTTTTAGGGTAACGACACGCGCATGGGTTGCGCCTTTCACAATATCTCTGGAACTTACCTGCGGTTGGAGTGAATCGCGATACATTTTTGCGTGAAATGAGGGCTGGTGAGAAGGACTAGGTCATGAGGGCAACACTGCTAGCTTTAACGTTGATTTCGGTCGGGTTTTCGGCCCATATCGCCGCGGCGCAAGGCTCCACGGCTCCACGAGAGCAGGTCTCCGGCACAGTCAGTGCGGTCACCGCCTCGGCCAACCAACTCGTATTGAAAACCGATAAGGGCGACAGCATCACCGTCAGTACCACCGAAAAAACGGCCATTTTGCATCTCGCGCCGGGAATCACGGACCCCACCAAAGCCACCAGAATGGCTGTGGGCGACTTGCAGGCGGGCGATCGCGTGGTGGCTTACTACCGTGGCGCCGTCGGCGACAAACAGATTCAGGCCACTACCCTGGCGGTGCGGACAGCCGCCGACATGGGCGACATCGCCAAAGCGGAACTGGCCGACTGGAAAAAGCGGGGCATGTCCGGGAACGTGACCGCTGTCGATGCCGCCGCCAAGACCGTCACCTTCAAGGTGGGAGCGAGGATCGTCACGGCGACGTTGAACGATAAGACCGAATACCACCGCTATACGCCGGATTCGGCCAAAGCGTCCGACGCTAAGCCGAGTTCGTTCGCAGAAATCAAGGTCGGCGACCAGTTGCGCGTGCTGGGCAATAAGAATGAAGACGGCACGGCGATAGCCGCGGAATCGATTTACGCCGGCGAGTTCCGCCAGCTAGCGGCGACGGTGGTCTCAGTAAATGCGGCGTCGGGCGAAATGCAGGTGAAGGATCTGGCGACCAAGAAGCCGTTGACCATTAAAGTGGACTCCGACTCGACCCTGAAGAAGCTGGATCCGCAGATGGCCGCCATGCTGGCGCGGCGCTACGGTGCGGGCCGCGGCCAAGGCCAGGGCCAGAACGGACCGCCTCCCGGTGCCGGGCGCGGCGGCGATTTCGGACGTGGCGGCGATCCCGGACGCGGTGGTGGACGCGGCGGAGATATTGGTGGAATGCTCGACCGGTCGCCAGTCATCCAGATTTCCGATCTCAAGGCGGGGGACGCAGTGTTGGTCCTGACCACAATGGGGAGCGATTCGTCTCGCGTCACGCTGGTGCAGTTGTTGGCGGGAGTGGATCCCATTCTCACAGCGGCCCCGAATTCCACCCGCGACCTCCTGGGCGGTTGGAACCTGGGCGGCGGCGCCGGTGGCGAAGGCCAATAACGGCATCGAAAACTCGAAAGCAAGCACGGAGTAGTGGAGAGGGTAAATGAATCTTTTGCGCAGACTAACGCTTTTGTCTTTAGCGATTGCAGGGGCCGCTTCTTTTGCCGCGGCCCAATCATCCACCGGAACCATTAAGGGCGTCCTTACCGACGATTCGGGGGCCAGTATACCGGCAGCCTTTCTCACGGTGACGAACCCCGCGGGAAAGAAGCAGGCACAATCGCAGGCCGACGGTACCTACACGTTTATCGGGTTGCAGCCCGGCGATTACACACTAAACGTGACTTACCCCGGCTTCGGCGCTTTCACTAAGGTGGTGACAGTAAGTGCCGGGGGCACCATTCAACTGCCCATTCAGCTTTCGGTAGTGGTGGAGAAGCAGGAAATTACCGTGAAGGGCGAACCGGGCCCCAGCGTGAGCGTGGAACCGGATAACAACGTGGGCGCGCTGGTGATTAAGGGCGACGACCTGATGGCGCTGCCCGACGACCCCGACGATCTCTCCGACGCCCTGCAGGCACTGGCCGGACCGGGCGCCGGCCCCAATGGCGGCGCCATCTATATCGATGGCTTCAGCGGCGGCCAGTTGCCGCCCAAGGAATCCATCCGCGAGATCCGCATCAATCAGAACCCCTTCTCCGCCGAATTCGACAGGCTGGGCTTCGGCCGTATTGAGATTCTCACTAAGCCGGGCACCGATCACTACCACGGCACCGCATACTTCAACGATACGCAATCGGTTTGGGATTCCCGCAATCCATTTGCGGGCAACAAGCCCTATTTTTCCAACCGTAATTTCGGCGGCAACGGCGGCGGACCGATCAACCACAGGACTTCGTTCAACTTCGACATTCAGCGGCGCGACATCCAGAACAATGCCATCACCAACGCTTACTATGTGGATCCCACGTCATTCGCGGTGAGCCATATCACTGACGCGCTGGTGACTCCCACTTACAATCTGACCATCACGCCGCGCATCGATTACGCCATTTCGGACAAGCATACGCTGACGGTGCGCTTCGAGGAGCGCATCAACTCGGCCGATAACCAGGGACTGGGAAGCCGCGCCTTGCCGCCCACTTACAGCGTCCCGGATTTCCCCAATGAGCTTGCCTATAACAGCAGCGGCAATGCGCAGAACCTGATGGTGACCGAGACTTCCATTCTGAGCACTCACCTGGTGAACGAGACCCGCTTTCAGTTCCAACGCAACTGGACCAATTCGCCCGGCAACCTGATTCCGGAGATCAGCGTGTCCAACGAGTTCACCAGCGGCGGTAACGGGTTTGGCAATAAGTACGATCTCACCAAGCATTTCGAGCTCACCAACACCAGCACCATGACCCACGGCGCGCATACCCTCCACTTTGGGGCGCGTGTACGCCGCGATAGCGATCAGAACGAGAATCCCACGGGATTTAACGGCGAGTTCCTCTTCCAGGGCACCACCGCTTGCGGCGATGTCGGTGAAAACGTCTGCCCGCAGGGCACTGGAATCGTGATTCCCGCCCAGACGGCGCTGCAACAATACATTCTCACTCTGCAGTTGATGGGTCAGGGGATCACGGGACAACAGTTGATCAATATGGGCGCCGGGCCGAGCAAATATACCGTCCAGGCGGGCGAGCCGTATGTGAGCATGGTCCGCCGGGACGCCGCGCCATTTTTCCAGGACGACTGGAAGGTACGCCCGAATTTCACCCTGAGTCTGGGCCTGCGGTACGAGTTCCAAAACCTCATCCATGACGACCGCGATTGGGCGCCGCGCATCGGCTTCGCTTGGGCTCCCGGCTCCTCCAAGAGCGGACCTCCGAAGACCGTCATCCGCGGCGGTACGGGAGTTTTTTACGACCGCGTGAGCTTCGCTCCGTACGAATCCGCCTACCTCAATAATGGCGTCCGGCAATTGGACTATACGCAGGACTTCCCGACGTTTTTCCCGAACATTCCTAACCTTTCGTCGCTTAGCCCGGGCACCAACTTGACTTATATGGTCGATCCGAAATACCTGGCCGACTATAGCATGCAGAGCGCCATCGGCGTGGAGCGGCAGTTACCCAAGAGCACCACGGTAGCGTTGACTTACACCTATAACCGTTCCAATCACCTGCAGCAGACCGTACCGATCAACACTCCCCTTCCAGGGACCTATAACTGGAACGCGGCACTCGGCCCGAATAATGGCGTTTACCCCTACGGTTACAACGCCGGCCAAATCATCGAGTACGAGTCGGGCGCTTTCCTGAAGCAGGATATTATCATGCTCAGTTTTAATACACGCTTCAGCCGGCGGGTTTCGTTGCAAGGCAGCTATCAATACACCCACGCCAACGATCTGCCGGGAACGCCCACTAACCCCTACGATTTCCTGCAGGACTACGGCACGTCTAACCTGAACCGCCGTTCCAACCTGACGGTCTTCGGGACTATCCAGGCGCCCGCTAAGATCTATATCGCCCCCACGGTGATTGTCCACTCCGGAGCGCCTTACGATGTGACCGTGGGAACCGATATCTATGGCGATAACGGCTCGGCGCGCGGGTTGTTCGCGCCCGGCAGCGCCGGCTGCTCCCCGCAGGCCGGTTACTTCTGTACACCACAAGGCGACTTCACCACCAACTACACGCAATCGCTCCTGGCTGGCGGGGTACCCGCGAATCTGGTACCGCGCAACTATCTGACCATGCCGGAAATCGTGTCGGTGAATATGCGCATTTATCGCGTGTTCGGATTCGGCGCCAAGAAAGCGGGCTTCGCTGGCGCGGCGCCCGATGCCGGCATGGGCGGACCGCCTCCCGGTGGCGGCGGGCCGGGCGGCGGTGGCTTCGGCGGGCCGGGCGGCGGCGGCCGCGGTGGTGGGGGCGGCGGCATGCGCATGGGACCCGGCGGCGGTGGCCGCGGCGGTGGGGGCGGATCGTCGGACCGCCGGTTCAGCCTGACCGCCAGCGCGACCATCTCCAACGCGCTGAATCACTTCAACCCAGCCGGGTATGACGGCGTTCTCACCTCGACGCAGTTCGGACAGGCCACCAGCGTCAATACCGGTTTCGGTGGCGGAGGTCCCGGCGGCGCTGGCATGGGTTCGACGGCCAACAATCGACGCATCGATCTCTCGCTGCGATTGACCTTCTAAAGCGGGCACTGGTTCAGCAAAGGGGAAGTCGGCTGACTTCCCCTTTCTTTGTTTTGTCCCACGGAGTGTTTGTCCCGCGAACTCGGCGAGCGCGGGATCGCGTGGATTGCCGGCACAATTAAGAGCAAATCTACGGGTCCAGCCCGGAAGAGATTCATTTCCAGCACCCGAACCTCTCGCTGGTTCAGATCCACGGCGCGTTGACCCGTTGACCTACTATTACGAGAATCGGTGCAGCATCGACCAGCAGATCAGGCGCGGGCTGCAACCTTCGGACAAGCTTGCGATTGAGGTCTCCGATGCCGGGCTTCCGGCGGAAACTGCGTGATCTGAAGCGATCCCAGTGAACGTGGCTCTCTATATGGACGTGCATGTGCTAGTTAGTTAGGGGCTGTCCCGCTCTCGCCCTGCGTTTACGGTCGATTGTGTTCTGCCAGCTATTGCAGAGAGTCACAGAGTTGGGCCGGGGGCTGGTTTCGCAAGAAGAGGACCGCCTGCGCGAAGGAGCCCGACGGCTGCGACTGGCACGCGCTACGTCGCCCGAGGAATGACACGGCAGAATCGAATACCCTCCGATCGGCTAGCGGGAACCAATCCACCCTCACCCCTTCGCCTCAATCCCCAGCTTGCGCATCTTCGCCTGCAACGTCGTCCGCTTCATACCGAGCTTCGCCGCCGCGCCCTGCGGACCGCCGACTTTGCCGCCGGCCTCGCGGAGCGCGCGCACGATGGCCTCGCTTTCGGCATCGGCCAGAGTCACGGCGGCAGCCGCGGACGGGCCGCTCCTGGGACCCTTGAGTTCGCGCACAGGAGCCTGCAAAGTGGGGCCGGGCGACACGATTACCGCCCGCTCGATGAAGTTCTGCAACTCCCGAATGTTGCCCGGCCACTGGTAGCGCGTGAGCGCCTGCATGGTCTCGGTCGGGATGCCGGTGATGCGCCGGTTCATGCGGCGGGCGTACTGCTGCACGAAATAGCGGACCAGCAGCGGAATATCGTCGCGGCGGTCGCGTAGCGGCGGCACGGTAATCGGAAAAACGTTGAGCCGGTAGTAGAGATCGGCGCGAAACTGCCTCTCCTCCACCAGCGCGGCCAGGTCGCGATTGGTCGCCGCCACCAGGCGGGCGTCTGTGCGGATGGTGCGCGAGCTGCCCAGGCGCTCGAATTCGCGCTCCTGCAGGACGCGCAGCAGCTTGGTCTGCAATTCCAGTGGAATCTCGCCCACTTCGTCCAGAAAGATGCTGCCGCGATGCGCCAGTTCGAAACGGCCGATGCGCTGCGCGATGGCCCCGGTAAAGGCGCCCTTCTCGTGCCCGAACATTTCGCTTTCCAGCAATCCGGTGGGGATGGCGGCACAATTCAGCTTCACAAAAGTTCCCTGGCGGCGCGAGCTGAGGTCGTGGATAGCGCGCGCCAGCAGCTCTTTTCCGGTGCCCGTTTCTCCGTAAATCAACACCGTGGAATCGGTGGGCGCCACGGTCTCCACCTGCTTGAGCACGGCCTTCAAAACGCGGCTCTGGCCGACGATTTCCTCGAAGCGGTTATCGGTGCGGATTTCGTCCTCAAGGTAGACCTTCTCTTCCGCCAGGCGGGTGTTGAATTCCTCGATGCGCTGGAAGGAGAGCGCGTTTTCGAGGGCGATGGCCACCTGGTCGGCGGCCTGCGCGAAGAATTGCAGATCGCCGTCGGTGAAGAAAGACTCCTGGCGGGAGCCCAGATTGAGCGTTCCAAGCGCGTTGCCGTGCGTGACACGAGGCATGCAGCAGATGGAGTGCAAGCCCTCGCG
>CAZARO010000193.1:0-6179 GCA_964487165.1 uncultured Solibacteraceae bacterium
CCTTTATAGAAACGCTCGTGCCTCGAACGGCATTTCCGGCGTCTCGGCGGGCGATTTTACGGCTGGCCGCTTCGGCAATGTGCAGCGCGTGAGCGGAAGCCAGGTGCAGACGGCCGGCTTGATCAGCGGGCGATTGCCTTTGAACCCGAGCATCGCCAGCCGGCGCTTCTCGGATCGCGCGGTGGCCAACGTTCCACGGGCCAGTTCGAACACGCAATTTGCTTCGCGCAGCGCCGCGGCTGCGGGCAATCGTCCAGCCGGGGGCGGGCAGCCCTCGCAGTCAGGCTATCATCGCTTTGGCGAGCCGGGCGCGGCTTCTCAGAATACGCGGCCTCCGCAGGCGGCTACCGGCAGCAACGGGTTGCAGAGATTCGGCGAGCCGGGATCCAGCCGGAGCGCGCCGCGTAATGATCGGCCTCCGGCTTCGCAAGGTGGCACCGCCGGCTGGCGGAGTTTCGGGACGCCGGGTTCGTTGAGTTCGGGACGCCAACCGTACAACCCGCCGCAGAGCCGGTCCAACGGATCCGGTTCGGGTAGCGGCACGCAGCAGCGGTCCACGCCGGGCAATACGGCTCCGCGGTCGACGCCGTCGACGAGTCATCCGGCGACCAGCGGGCGTCCGGCGCCGAAGGCCGATAAGGGGCATCGGTAAACGATTTCGTTTTAGGTAATGCGGTTTCTTCCCTTAGGCTCGGTCCTTTTCAGCGGGGACCGAGCCCTTTTTTTGATTTTGCTTATTAGTTTACATAATATTCGTTATCGGAAGCTGCGCAGCTTCCCAACTCAAAGTTCACCTAAGATCGTCCCCACCAATTCGGCCGACACTTTCCACGGCCCCGCGCTACGATGACAGTTGTTGGGTAGCTCCCAGCGCAAGGCCCCATCGTTCAGGACCGCAGACGCCCGCCTCGGGTACAACCAGCCGTAGGGAGTGAGATAATAGCAGCCGGGGCAGCCACGCCCAATCGAGAGAAATCTTCACCATGACCCCAGAGGAACGGTTCGAACGCATCGAACACATCACTGCCGGAATCGCCGAGGAACGCCGCAAAGACCGCGACGAGTACAAAGGCCTCTGGCGTGATACACAGCGCCAACTGAACGAAGTCAGCGCGCGGCTGGTACAACTCAGCGAAGTTGACGAGGAAGCGCGCGCCGCAGACAAGCGCCTCGAAGCGCGCATCGCCCAACTGGCCGACGAGTCCCGCGCCGCCAACAAACTGCTGGAGGCACGAATCGAGACGCTCGTCTCCGCTTTCGGCGAACTCATCCGCCAGTTGCCCAGACAATAAGGTCGCGCGACGCAGCCGTCCTCCGGTAAACTCCGTATCGACGTACTCCGAGTACGGTATCGAAAGGGCCTAAACTGCCATAGTACCTTCAGCACTATTTTGGCTCATCCTTTAGTACCATACTGCATCTTGGAATAAACGTAGCATGACTCTCACTCTGGCCCTTACAGTTGTGCCGGCGGTGGTACTCGGCGCCGTTTGCATCCTGGTACACCGGCAGATTGCCGCCCTCAGGCAGCGTCTTGCCACCACTCGGAATTGGACTCCCGAGCTTACGCTGGATCGCTACCGGCCGATGTTCCGGCTGTTGGCGGACGACGATATCCGCTTTCTTCGCTCGCAACCCGGCGCTACACCCGCGCTGGTGAAACGTCTCCGCCGGCAGCGCTACCAGGTCTTCCGCGGGTACCTCCGCAGCTTGGAGAACGATTTTCACCTGGCCGTGGAGACGCTGCTGATGGTAGCGCTGGACTCGCAGCGGGAGCGGCGGGACCTCCTGCGCGCCCTGATCGTCAGCCGGGCGAAGTTTTCGACCGGCGTTCTGCGCGTACGCTGCCGGTTATTCCTCTATCGTTGGAATATCGGACAGGAGCCGCTGGCACAACTGGTAAATCTGTTCGAGGGGCTGCAGCTCGAACTGTTGGCGCTGGAACCCGCTCCCGGCTACGCGAGAGTTTAAGGCGATACAGCCGGCTTACGCGCGCCCACTTGCGCGAATGGCCTCCAGCAACGCGCCTTCGGCCGGTCCCTGCAGGGGGGCGGCACAGCGATTCCCTGCCTCGAGTTCCACCAGCAGACGGTAACGCTCCAGCAGCCGTTGACTCAAAAAGACTCCGCCGATGTATGCCACTTCCACGGCTTGCCCGGGCGGCCACAATTGCGCCCGCACCGAGCCCGCCAGCAGGGCCAGTTCCTGGGCGGCATTTTCCAGGACGCGGAGCGCCACTGCGTCTCCTTCCACCGCGGCCGCGTCCACCAGCGAGGCCAAAGCCGCGACGCGGGAACGCGGCCAATCGGGAGTATAGAAAAGGTGCAGCACGTGGTTGACGCTGAGCGATGCGGTAGCGTCGAGCAGGGCCTGGCGGAGCACCGTCGGTGGCCCCCAGCCTTCTTCCATGCGGAGCGCGGCGCGCAGCGCCTGGCGCACGATATCGAACGCGCCGCCTTCATCGCCGAACACGTACCCCCATCCGCCGGCGCGGGCGGTTTGACCGGCGGCGTTGCGGGCGAAGGCGATGGATCCAGTGCCGGCGATGGTCACAATTCCCTGCCCCGTGGCGGTAGCGCCCGAAAGCGCGATGGCGGCATCGTGGGTGACGATCAGCCGGTCGGCGCGCAGGAGCGAGGCGAGGATCGCCCGCTTGTCGTCCGGTCCGCCGCTTAGGCCGAAACAGGCGGCGGCGAAGTGCACGGTGTCGGCGTCCAGATTGGCTTCCGCGCAGGCGCCGGCCAGGCTCGTGGAAACGGCGCGCACCAGCTTGACGCGGCCTTCGGGGCCGGTCGCATGGTTGCACGGTCCGCCCGCGCCGCGGCCCAGGATATGGCCATGTTCGTCGCCGATGAGTGCGGTGGTGCTCGATTGGCCACCGTCCACGCCCAGGAAAAGTCGCATCGCAGTTGGGATTGTAGCAGGGCGCGGGTTGGAGCTTTCAGCGTTCAGCAGCCTTGACGCGCCTATGGCGCGATCCATGGAGCCTGAAATTTTGAGCAGCCAAGTGGGGCAGGTTGGCAACCTGCGGCCGATTAGCAATCGGCCCTCTGCGATGTCGATGGTGCGGCCGGGCGGGTTACCAACCCGCCGCAGGATGCCTCCTGCCCCACTTTGGACGCCCTGTGCCAGACAGGAGTCAACGACTTACAGGCTTCGGAACGAAGTTTCTGGAGAGCGGTACGCGTCTGCGGCGCAATCCGTGGAGTCTGAAACTTCGAGGAGCCAAGCAATCGGCCCTCTGCGATGTCGATGGTGCGGCCGGGCGGGTTACCAACCCGCCGCAGGATGCCATCCTGCCCACTTTGGGCAACGGGGGCGGCCGCGTCAAGCGACCGCCCCGTGAGGTAGGGTTTTGGCGGGTGTCGGGCGGATTAGCTCTTTTTGGCGGGGTTTTCTACTTGGAGATTGTTGACGATCGGGCCGAAGCTCATGCCGGCGGTAGCGGCGCGCGTGCCGGCGATCTGCTTGTCGAACTCCGTGGCGACGAACCCGGTAAGGGTCACGTGGCCGTTTTCCACGATGATGTGGATGGGCTTCAGCGGCTCCATCGCGTACTTTGTCATGGAAGTATCGCCATAGATGGCGCGCGCCAGGCGCTGGCGCAAGCGATCGTCGTCCCGCGAAAGCGGCAGCACGCGAATATCGTCCTGCACCTGGTTCGCGCCGGCGACGTTTTTCACCAGCTTGTCGATGTCGGATTTCTTAAACGGCTGATCCACCACGCCGGTCAAATGGACCGTTCCGCCGTCTGCCTGTATATAGACGTCGTCAAAGATGGAATATCTGCCATACATGGCGATGGCATGGCGCACGCTATTGGCTAGAGCAATATTCGGTACGATGTTGGCGGCCTGGTTATCGGCCGCGCCGGCCACGCCCGCGCCCACCAGGAGCGCGGCGGCCATCAGAAAGCGGGTCATCTCTCTGTCCTCCTACCTAAGTAAACGTAGCCGGTGCGGAGTTGGTTTGCGGATCTTTGTAAAGAGTTAGTAAATAGCGGGGAGCGGAACTTACGCCGTCTTATCCTTGGCGTAGCACAGGGGATTGAGGGCGCATTCGGCGCACTTCGGACTACGCGCCACGCACAACGCGCGTCCGTGCAGAATCACACGGTGCGAGAAGACGATCCACTGGTCCTGGGGGACGATCTTCATGAGATCCTGCTCGATCTTTACGGGGTCGGTTTCCTTGGTGAGATCCAAGCGCGCGGAGATGCGCTGCACGTGGGTATCGACCACCACGCCGGAGGCAATCTGGTACGCCGTGCCCAGCACCACGTTGGCAGTTTTGCGCGCCGCGCCGGGAATGGTGAGCATTTCTTCCATGGTCCTGGGCACCTGGCCGCCGAACTCGGAGACCACCTTTTTCGCGGCGCCGACAATGGACTTCGCCTTGTTATTGAAGAAGCCGGTGGAGCGAATATCCTGGGCTAGCACCTCCGGCGCGACGGCGGCGAAATCCACGGGGGTGGGATATTTGGCGAACAGGCCGGGCGTGACTTCGTTGACGCGCTTATCGGTGCATTGCGCGGACAGAATGGTGGCCACCAGCAGCTCCCACGGGCTGGAGTGATGCAGGGCGCAGACGGCATCGGGGTACATTTTCCCGAGCAGCGCGAGGATTTCGGCCACGCGGGCTTTGCGTTCGGCTGCGGTCTTGGGCCGTTTCCCGTAAGCTCGTAGTTGGACATGCGTGCGCGTCTTCTTTTGCTGGCTGTCGCGCTGGCGGCTTTCGGCGGTTCGCTGTTTGCGGGCTTTCACCTTGACGATTATGCCACCTTTTCGGACCCGCTCCAGCTGGTGGGTAGTGTCCTGAGAGTCTGGCCGCATCCCCTGACGCGCCTCCTCAACTGGGTGAACTTCCAGATAGCGGGGCAGGAACCGATGGGTTACCACGCCGCGAACCTGCTGCTGCACTTGGGCGCCCTGCTGCTGGCCTACGAGTGTCTGCGGCGGATCTTGCCGGCGACCGCGGCGGTGCTGGCGGCGGCCATCTTCGCCGTCCATCCGCTGCAGGCGGAAGCGGTGGACTACGTGTCTGCGCGGGGGGCGATTCTGGCGGCGATACTGTGTTTCGCGGCGCTGCTCGAGTGGATTTCGGGGCGGCCGTGGATTGCCGTGGCGGCGTTCGCGGGGGCGCTGCTGGCAGACGAGCGGTGCGCGCTGTTTCCGCTGGTGTGGCTGATGGCGCGAAGCGTGCGCACGCGCGGCGACGTTACCGGTCTGAGCGCCTGCGCCGCCATGGCGCTGGCGACGGCGGTGCGGGCGCACACGGCGACCTACGCTTATGCGCTGGTGGCGCTGCGATTCCTGCGCCTGTTCGTGCTTCCGTGGGGATTCACTATCGCGCCCGATGTCCGCGAGCCGCTATGGCTCGCCGGCGCGGCGGCCATCGCGATCGGGGGGGTGGTTCTGTGGCGATGGCGGAAGCTCCGCGTCGATTCCGAGTGGAGCTGGGTCGCTATGGGCCTGCTCCTTCTGATCCCCAGCTTCTCCGCCAATCCGGCGGCGGATTCGCGCGCGTATCTGCCGCTGTTCGCCTTCGCGGCGGCGATGGGTCTGCTGCTGGCGCGGGTTCCGGCGCGCGTACTGGCCGTGGGCGCGGTGGCGATTCTGGTGGCCGTCAGCGTCAGCCGCACGTACGTCTGGCTGTCCGAAGAGAGGCTCTGGCGGGAGGCGGTGCGGCGCGCGCCCGGCCTGGTGGAACCCAAGATTCAACTGGCCAAACATCTGCACGCCGGGGAAGCGCTCGAACTGCTGAACCGCGCCCGCGAGCAGGATCCGCACGATTCCGAAATCCCCGCCGAAATCGGCAAAGTGCTGCTCGACGAACAACAATACGACGGCGCGGTGGACGAACTCAGCCACGCCATCGCCCTGAATCCCAAGAACGCGCTGGCGTTCAACAATCGCGGCGTGGCACTGGCCGCGATGGGGCAACTGCCCGCCGCGGCGGCGGATTTCGGGCGCGCCCTGGAGCTCGACCCGCACCTCACCGAAGCGCGCGAAAACCTTAAGCGCCTGGGGGCGAGGTAATCTTCACCGTCAGGGTGACGTTTTGCCAGTCGGGCATCTCCATCAGCTTCAATTTGGACTATGGTTCAATAATCGGGGCGTGGCGTTGGCCGCGATGGGGCAACTGCCCGCCGCGGCGGCGGATTTCGGGCGCGCCCTGGA
>CAZARO010000193.1:6279-7848 GCA_964487165.1 uncultured Solibacteraceae bacterium
AGGTAATCTTCACCGTCAGGGTGACGTTTTGCCAGTCGGGCATCTCCATCAGCTTTAACTTGGTGGTAAAAGGCAAGGTCAGTTCCTTGGAGGATTGCGCCGACATGCTGGTCTGGAAGTCCACCGTCCCGACGGGCTCTTCCTGGGCCTTGTCCGTCTTGGCAAGCACGGTCGCGGTCCCGGTAAGCCCGATGATGTCGGAATCGGAGTGGTTGATCAGTACGAACGTTACCTGTATGCCTTTGGCCTGGGAGCCGAAGCGCAGGCCGTTGACCTCGATATATTTCTGCAGCGGATTGTCCGTGGCAGCGGTTTTGGGAGCTTCAATCACGGCCGAAGTGGACGACGGGCGGCCGAAGAACCAGTAAAGCGCGCCCCCGCCGAGCACCACGATCACGCCGATTGCCACGGCCATCAGCCATACCGGAGGGCGTGTGCTCGGCGGCGGCACGGCATAGCGCGGAGCCTGGGCCGGCGGCGGCTGAAACATGGGCGACATCGCCTGCGGCTGCCGATAGGCGGGAGGCGGTTCGGGCGGCGCCGGCGGAGGAGGCGGCGGAGCGTAGGCGGGCGGAGGCGCTGCGTAGGCCGGTGGAGGAGGCGGCGGAGGCGGTGCGTAGGCCGGAGGAGGTGGAGCCTCTTGCGCACCGGTGGCCCACAGGGGGCGGCGGCCGATTCGTGTCGCGGTTGGCGGTGCTGCCGCCGGTTGCTGCCACTGGGGCGGTGCGGCGCCGGCCGGCGGCGCGGATGCGGTTGCCGGCCCGCCTACGGCCTTCCCCGCGCAATCGGGACACTCATCGTAAGCCGGTTGAACTTCCCGCCCGCACTGCGGGCAAATCCACGAGAACATGTATGGCCTCTATTTCTACTCTAGCGCTCGATAGTCGTCGAGTGCGCGAATCCCGGCAAAGGAGTACAAGCGCCCCGCCGCCTGGCCATCGCGGCGGAACGAATGAAACTCATCGGCCAGACACATGGTGCACAAGTTCGACGCGTAAATCCGTTCCGGCGTTACGCCCAAGGCGAGCAACTGCTCGCGATTGGCGTCCGCGAGCGAAATATGCGCCCGGCCCTGCTCTCCGAACTGCGCCGCCACTTCCGGACCCACTTCATAGCAGCACTTGCCGATGCCCGGTCCGATGGCGGCGTGCAAATCGCGCGGATCGGTGCCGAACCGGCGGTGCATGGCCTCCACCGCGGCGGCGACGATGTGCGCCACGGTGCCGCGCCATCCGGCATGCACGGCGGCGACGGCGCGATGCGGTTCATCGACCAATAAGATGGGCATGCAATCGGCGGTTTTGACGGCGATGACCGATCCCGGCCGGTCTTCGAGGAGCGCGTCGCCCTCGCCCAGAACGCCGCAACGGCCCTCCGCCGGTATGCAGACGGCGGAGTGAACCTGCTTCACGGTGGCGAGATCGCCGAACCACGCCGGGACGTCGCTCTGGCGCGTGCCGAAGCCGTACTCCAACCACGGCAGCGCGTCGAGCTCGCTGGTGCGCCAGATTTGCCGGGCATCCTTATAGAACACGGTTACGCGGGATTCTGCACTTGCGCGATACGAAT
>CAZARO010000194.1:0-7842 GCA_964487165.1 uncultured Solibacteraceae bacterium
CCTCGAACTGCACCACGGAGAGGTTGTCTTAATGCCACCGCCGAAACGAGGGCAACAGCGAATCCAGCGACGAATTCTCGCACTGCTCACCGAGAGCGCCGGGAAGGGAGTGGTGGCCGAAACGGAAATGGCTTTCCGCCCAGCGCCCGAGCACGAAGTTTGGGTGGCCGACATCGGATACGTCAAACTGAGCCGGGATCAGAATACTGCGGACGATGAATACTTGACCGGCGCACCGGATCTCGTCATCGAAGTGCTATCGCCAAGCAACACGGTGGATGAGATCGCCGAGAAAATAGACATCTGCATGGCGAATGGCTGTCTGAGCTTTTGGGTTGTCGATCCGAAGCGGAAGGTCGTGTCCGTAACTGAAGGTGATGTCACCCGGCAGTATCGTGAATCAGCGACGATTCCCTTACCGGAGCTGGAAGGAACGATTTCGGTGGAGTCCATTTTTTGACAATTGACGGTATAGCCGTCCGACAGGGTGCCTATGTTGCAATATGATTCCGCTTTGCCTGAGGTCCCGATCACCATTCGATATAAGGGATCGGCTGGACGCCACTATGAAACAACCCACACCATCAAACTCACCTTAGGTGGCAAAGAATTGATTGTGCAGCTTGAGCAGCGCTAAGAAGCCGCGATTAATACCAAAGCAAAGATGATGAGGAGTGACTGGACAGGCGGGTACAACATAGCGAGTTACCAAGCCGCTTAGTTGCGGTGTCCGATTTCAGCGTGGGGCCGCGGCCCTCCACGAGCACAGGCGCAATCCCGGCCGGCCAGCGCCCCGGCGGAGATGTGCTACCATTCTAGAGGACTGTGCTCCGGCCGTCCGCAGCTCGTCCTGCCTGTTGGGAATCACCTTTTATAAATGAATTTACGCTCTCTATTTAGTTTGTTTTCCTCCGACCTTGCCATCGACCTGGGCACGGCCAATACGCTTGTTTACGCTAAAGGTAAGGGGATCGTAGTCAACGAACCCTCCATCGTCGCCATCAACAAAAATACCGGCGAGGTGGAAGCCGTCGGCAAAGAGGCGAAGGAAATGCTGGGCCGCACGCCCGGCAACATCGTCGCCATTAAGCCCATGAAAGACGGCGTAATCGCCGATTTCAAGGTCACCGAGCGCATGCTGAATTACTTCATTCAGAAGGCGCACGGCCGCAAGATGCTGGTGCATCCGCGCATCGTAATCGGCGTGCCCAGCGAAATTACGCAAGTGGAAAAGCGCGCCGTCATGGATTCCGCGTACCGCGCCAAAGCCAGCGAAGTCCACCTGGTGGAACAGGCCATGGTGGCCGCCATCGGCGCGGGGCTGCCGATTACCGAACCCTCCGGCAACATGGTGGTCGATATCGGCGGCGGCACCACAGACGTCGCTGTAATCTCGCTTTCGGGCATCGTCTACTCGCGCTCCGTGCGCGTGGCCGGCAATGAAATGGATGACGCCGTCACGCAGTACCTCAAGCGCAAATACAATCTGCTGATCGGCGAGCGCACCGCGGAAACCATCAAAATGGAGGTCGGTTCGGCGTACCCGCTGGATAAGCCGCTCCACTTCGAAATCAAGGGGCGCAACCTCATCGAGGGCGTGCCGCGCACCATCACCATTGACGACAGCGAGATTCGCGAAGCGCTCGGGGAGTGTGTGGCCACCATCGTGAACGCCATCCGCGTGGCCCTGGAACGCACGCCGCCAGAACTGAGCGCCGATATCAGCGACCGCGGCATCGTGCTCACCGGCGGAGGCGCGCTGTTGAAGAATCTCGACAAGCGCATTCGCGAGGAGACGGGCCTGCCCGTTTCCATCGCCGACGATCCACTGGCTTCGGTGGTGCTCGGGACCGGACGCATGCTCAGCGATTTCCGGCTCCTGCGCAAGATTTCGATAGACTAGGGGGCAGAGGCTGGCCCGGTGTCATGGAGTCTTTTCTCAATCGCTACCGGAATATCACCGTTCTGCTGTTGGTAATCTTCGCGCAGCTGGTGCTGCTCGCGGTGGACGCGAAAAATGACCAGCATGTGCGCTTCATCCGTGTCTGGACGGTGACCGTCGTCTCTCCCCTGGCGCGCATCATGGAAGGCATGCGCGGCAGCAGCATTTCCTTCATCCACAATTACATCACCCTACACGACTCGGACGCCGAAAACCGTCGCCTGCGCGCCGAAAACGACCAGCTCAAACTGGATAAGATTTTCCTCCGCAACGAGCTGAGCCGCGCGGAAAACGCCAAGGCGCTGCAGATCTTCCAGCAGCGCACCCCGTCGAAGACCCTGGCCGCCACCGTCTATTCCATGGGGATCAACCCCAGCCGCAAGGCGGTATACGTGGACCGCGGCTCAACCTCGGGCGTGATGCGCGAGATGGCGGTGGTCACGCCGGATGGCATCATCGGAAAGGTGACCACGGTCTATGCCCTCGAGTCGGAAGTCTTGCTGATTACCGACCCTATGTTTGCCGCCGGAGTAGTCTCCGGCAAGACGCACGCCCACGGCACGCTCAAGGGCACCGGGACTCCGTTGTGCAAAGTGGATTTCGTGGCCTTCGAGGATAAAGTCGAGGTTGGCGACTGGTTCTACACCTCGGGCGACGACCGCATCTTTCCGCGGGGCATGCCGGTGGGAGTCGTCAAGTCGGTGAAGCCCGGCCAGCCATATCGCGAGATCACGCTCGATCCGAGCGGCATGTCGCGCGGCGGCCCGGATGACGTGCTAATCGTGGTGGAAGGCGTCCATCAGGACATTCCCGACACGCCGCCGGCCGTCCAGCAGGTGTATCTTGCGCCTGCTCCTCCGCCTTTGGCGGAGCCCGCGGGCGCGCCCGCCCCAGCCGCTCCGGCCGACGGATCGGCGCCGCCGGCATCCCCGGCCCACGCGCCGCCCGGAACCGAGGCCGACAAGGCGCGTGCCTTGTATCAGAAAACCGCCGATTCCGAGGATATCTTGCTGGGCGGTGGGCCGAGCGGCCAGAACATCAAGAGACCGCCCGACTTCACCAAGATTCCCGTCGACCCCCGCACCGTGGTACAGGGGCGTGGAGCAGCCGCGCCTCTCGCGGTGCCGGTGCCGAAGAAGGGAACCGCGCCGCCGCCCATGCCGGCCAAAGGGACCGCGCCGCCCATGCCCGCCAAAGGGACCGCGCCGGCTGACTTGAAAACTACTCCCGATGCGGTGCGGCGCGCCAATCAAGCGGCCGGCGGCCCAGGCGGAATACCCCAGCCATGACGTATTCCGGCGGCCGCATGCTGCTGAGCAGCCAGCGTGAGGGCCAGGTTTCGCGATTCAACGTATGGGTCGCCATTCTGGTTCCTCTGCTGGCGCTTCTGTTCCAGATTTACGTGCCGCTGTTTTTCCGCTTCCTGAACTTTCTGGAAATGCCGCTGCTGGTGGTGGTGTATCTCGGCCTGATGCGGCGCAATCCGGTGAGCGGACTGCTGGTCGGTGCGGCCGTCGGGCTGGCGCAGGACGCCTGGTCCAAGAATCCGCTGGGAATGTTCGGCATCACGAAAACGCTGGTGGGATATTTCGCCGCTTCCATCGGCATGAAGCTCGACGTCGACAACGTGCTCATGCGCTTTATCCTGGCGTTCTTCTTCTATGTCTTTCACCAGTCTTTCTACTGGGTGATGGAGCACGCACTGCTCAGCCAGCAATCGCCCTTTGACCTGCCGGGCTGGCTCGGACTGGGAGTGCTGAACGCCCTGGTGGGCGCGGCGCTCTTCCACTTTCTCGATAAGCTCCGCGTCACCGCGTAGGCCCTCCCCCGACGGTAATTTGCCGAAGCAGCTTCATCGCTTTGGCGGTCTTGCCGGCCCGCAATTTCTTCCAGTCGGGAGTCGCGCGCTTGCTGGCCCTGTCGGATAGGAACGCCCACTCGGGATTCGGCCGGACGTGCTCTCTCGATGCCTGCAGCCATGCCCCCGCGAATTCCTGGAACGTGGGGGCTTCGCCGCGGCTCCAGAAGCTTCGGGCGAGGATCCGGGCGACTGCTCCGTTCTCGAATTGTCCGCCGGTCAGACTCTTCAAAAGCGCGATCATCGCACCGCTGCTCTTGTCGTATTGGCCGTAGAATAACCGATCGCCGGCAGTCAGGTTGGCGGGAAGCGGATCGAAGCAGACTACCGCGGCCGGGAACAGCGTCTCCGGCAAC
This sequence comes from uncultured Solibacteraceae bacterium, assembly GCA_964487165.1. GTDB lineage: Bacteria > Acidobacteriota > Terriglobia > Bryobacterales > Bryobacteraceae > PALSA-129. The sequence goes on from CAZARO010000194.1 coordinate 4,157, forward strand.
ACCGTGCCCGTTTGCAGGAAGTGCCGGACCCGCTCCAGCATCACACCCTTGCGATCGTCGTCTCTGGTCCTTCTTCTGCCTCCATCCTGAGTCTCGATGGCAATCGTGTAGGGAATCGAGTGCTGCCTGCAGAAGCGCTTGATCTCCCCGGTGTTCAGGTAGTTGAGGTCGTCCAACAGTTCCTGCTGTTCCTTGTTGGATAGCTTCGCAATCGGAGGCAAGGTGCCGACCCTTACTCCTGCCGCAGCACGGAAATCGGATCCACCAGCGAAGCGCGGCGCGCCGGAAGGTACGCTCCGATCGCGGCAGCGGCCAGCAGGCCGAAAGCTGTCAGGCTCAGCAGACCCCAATCGAAGGAATGCGCCCCCACCAGTCGCATCACCGGCTTGTTCAACAGCAACACCACCGTGAGGCCGATCGCCACGCCGGTGCCGGCCAACAGCAAGCCCTGCCTGAGGACCATCTGCAGCACGCCCACGCGGTCGGCGCCGATGGCCATCCGGATCCCGATTTCGCGCTGGCGCAGACCCACCGAGTAAGTCATCAGGCCGTAGAGCCCCACCAGCGCCAGCACCAGGCCCAGCAAGCCCAGGCCGCCGATCGCCTGAACCAGCACGCCGAGCGTTCCCTTAGCTCTCTGATCGAAAATTTCGTCCATGGTGCGGATGCCAATCACCGGCTGGCCGGGATCGAGCGAGCGCACCAGATCGCGCAATGGGCCGGTAAGTGTGCCCGGCGCCCCGGCGGTGTGCAGCATCAGAGTCATCCCGGTTTTCGCGTTCTGCTGGAGCGGCAGATAGATGTAGTCGATGGGCGGCTCGATGGGGAAAAAGTACTTGCTCTGCTTGGCGACTCCCACAATCTGTACCAGCGTCCCGGTAGCGCCTCCCAGCCGGAAGCGTCGTCCCACGGCGCTCTGATTGGGATAATACCGGCTGGCGAACAGTTGATTGACGATGGCCACGCGCGGAGCGTCGGCGCGGTCGGCCGTCTGAAAGTCCCGGCCCTCCACGATCGGGATACCGAGCGAGTTGAAGTAATCTTCGCTCACTGCATCGGTTATCACGCTCACCGCTTCTGTGCCGGCGGGCAACCGGTATCCCTCGGGGATTACGCGGTTCTGATCGCCGCTGGGGAGGAACGGCACCGCTTCCGCGAGACCCGCGCTTTTCACTCCGCCGAGGCTGCGCGCCCGCTCCAGCAGATGCTTGTAGAACTCCGCAGTCTGCTCCGTGGTGTAGCGCGCCAGTGAGGGATCGAAGGTCGCGGTAAGCAGATGATCGGTGCGGAAGCCGGTGGGCGCCGACAATAGATAGTCGACGCCGTGGTATGCCTGCGTGGCGAAGACCAACAACAACAGCGAGGCCGCGACCTGCCCGATCACCAGGCTGTTTCTCCCGAATAATGGTCGGCGCTTGCCGCCATCGGAGATGCCGGGCTTCAACGCCGTCGAAAGGTCCGGATGGCTGCTGCGGAACGCGGGGACCAGACCGGACAGAACGGCGCTCAGTACCGCGACCAGGATCGTAAACAGAAGCACCCGCGAATCCAAATTGAAGTCGAGTACGATCGGGATATCGGTGGGGATGCGAATTTGCGAGAAGAGATTCGCACCGGCCTGCGCCAGCAGAAGTCCCAAGAACCCGCCGGCAAACGCCACGATCAGGCTTTCGGCCAGGAATTGACGCACCAGGCGGCTGCGCCCGGCCCCTATGGCCATGCGGACCGCGATCTCACGCGAGCGGGCTCGCCCGCGGCTCAGCATGAGATTCATGACGTTGGCGCAAGCGATCAGCAGGACCACGCCGGAGAGCGACATCAACCCCACCACCAGGGTAAGGTCCAAGGGGTCCGACGCCGTGCGTGCGCCGACCTCGGTGTCGGCCACCAGGGTGCAAGTGCGGTTGCTGTCGGGGTACGTCTGTGCCAGTTGCCGGCTGATTACCCTGGCCTCGGCCGCGGCCTGCTTGAGATTGACGCCGGGCCGCAGCCGGCCATACACAAACATCGCCCGGTCGGTGCGGCGCTCCAGTTGGTTGGGTGCCGATTCGCCAGCCAGACTGTGAACCATGGCCATGGGCACGTAGAGGCCGGCAAGGATCATGGGGTGGGGGCCGGTGAAACCCGCAGGCGCCACTCCAACCACCGTGAATCCCAGGCCGTTCAAGAAGATGGTTTTGCCGATCGCATCGGGGCTGCTGGAAAACTCCGTCTTCCAGAGATCGTAGCCCAGAATCACGACCGCATCGCGGCCAGGCACGGTATCTTCCTCGGGGCGGAAATCACGCCCGGCCACCGGCGTCAAGCCTAGAACGCGGAAGAAATCGCCGCTTACCACAGCGCTGAATTTCATCCGCGGCAGGGCATTCTTATCGACGGTGAAACCCAGCGGGAGATACTCCGACGCCACCAGTCCGCTGAACGATTGGCTGCGGCTCCGCAGGTCGGCAAAGTCCGGGTACGATACCGGCATGTATTGCAGCAGGCCGCCGAGGCTCTCGCCACGCATTTGCGATTGGACAGCGATGACTTGCGATGCGTTCGGCACATGCAGCGGCCGAAAAATCAGTCCGTTGGACAAGCTGAAGATCGCGGAATTGGCGCCAATCCCCAAGGCCAGGGACAGCACGGCAACGGTGGTGAACCCAGGAGTCTTGCGCAGCGTGCGCAGAGCGTAACCAAAGTCTTGCAGCATGGAGCGAGCGGACGCACGTTTGATGCCACGGACTATTTCTGCTATGTGGTGGCAAATACGGACTTTGTCCGCCAGCGGACGGTGGTCCGGGTGTCCGTTAGCGGGACGGCGATTGGCGCAGGCGGAACGGCCGCGGCTACGTCTGGGAACTCTTCGGCGGGTGCCTCTCGCCCCGGCGCATGAACTGATGCAGTGCAAACGGCACTTCGTCGGCATGCGTCGCACACCAGGCAACGATCCGTTCCAGGCGGATGGAATCGTCCGCGATGGCGCTGATCTCCATCAGCTCCGTTTCGATGGTCTCCGAGTCTCGCATAGAACTTCTAGCATGGCACATGGACCGCCCCGCGGGACATGATTCGGCAACCGTATGCGCGAGTACAAACCTGCGCTGTCCTTTGCATCCGAAAAAGTTCCAGGAGTTCTGGCTAGACCTACGCCGCGATGCCGGGCAAGTGGAGCGTGGTCGTGTGCCCGTTCCGTCCGCAGGAAAAAAGATCACGGAGGAACTATGCCTGATGACCAAACGTTGCGCCTGGACGTTTTACGAAGGTGACCACGAGGCCGCCGGAGTGGGCGCGGCCTGAAGCATGCCCCGCGGGGACGGCCGGTGCGGCTCGCGGCCCTGCTACGATAGGACTCATGACCCCCAATCAACCGGGCCAGATGCCCAAGATGCCCATTCCCGGCGTGAAGTACCTGATCGCCGTCGGCTCCGGAAAGGGGGGCGTGGGGAAAACCACGGTCGCGGTGAATCTGGCGGTCGGGCTGGCGTCGCTCGGGTATAAAGCCGGCCTCATGGATGCCGACGTGTACGGCCCCAATGTGCCGCTCATGATGGGGGTGAACAGCACTCCCATGGCGTATGGCGACCGCATCCAGCCGCTGGACCAGTTCGGCGTCAAGCTCATGTCGATGGGCTTCCTCAATCCCGGAGACAAGCCGCTGGTGTGGCGCGGTCCCATGCTGCACAGCGTGATCCAGCAGTTTC
>CAZARO010000195.1:0-7830 GCA_964487165.1 uncultured Solibacteraceae bacterium
AGAACGTCCCGCTGAAAGAGGACATTCACGAATACTTCGAGCGCGAAGTGAAGCCTCACGTCCCGGACGCCTGGATCGACGAGGATAAGACGAAGGTCGGCTATGAAATTCCATTCACGCGGCATTTCTACAAATACGTGCCGCCACGGCCGCTGGAGGAGATCGAGGCGGAGATTCGGCAGTTGGAAGGCGAGATCGCTAAGGCACTCGCGGTGGTGGGGAGATGAACTACCAGAAGTTGAAGTATTTGTGTCGCATTATTGGTGGAGGCACGCCATCCAAGGCGCGCGCGGACTTCTGGGCGGGAGATATCCCTTGGGTGTCCCCCAAAGACATGAAGGCCTTTCGTATCTCCGGTGCGCAGGACCACATCACCCCAGCGGCCGTTGCCGACAGCGCAACGCAAATCGTTCCGACCTCGTCCGTGCTCGTGGTTGTCAGATCAGGCATCCTTCAGCATTCGATACCTATTGCCATCAACCAAGTTCCCGTGGCGCTCAACCAGGATATGAAGGCGCTGATCCCCTCCGCCGTTCTGATGCCGGACTTCCTGGCCTACTTCATTGCCGGCTCCCAGGAACGTCTGCTCGCCGCGTGGCGAAAGGAGGGCACGACGGTCGAAAGTATTGAGATGGAGGACTTAGCAAACACGGCCTGCCCGGTACCACCTCGCGATTATCAGTCTCACGTCGTCAACTTTCTCGACCGCGAGACCGCCAGGATCGATGACCTGTTCGCCAAGAGACAGCGTCTAAAGGACCTGCTCTTGGAGGCACTGATCAGTGAGACTGTGTCAGCCGTAAGTCGGGGCTTTCACTTCGACGGATTGATTGTGTCCGGTTCACGCTGGCTCGGCAGCGTCCCCAAGCGCTTCCACGTTACAACGCTCCGCCACGTCTGCTGGTCCATACAAACGGGGCCGTTCGGAAGCCAACTCCACGCCGAAGAGTACGTCAATGACGGGATCCCGGTTGTGAACCCGTCGAATATTGTGTCCGGAAGGATTATTGCGGATCCTGCCTTGAGCGTCACGGACGCCGTTGCAGCCCGCCTTTCAAGGCACCAGCTTAGGTGCGGCGATATTGTATTCGGACGACGCGGTGAGATGGGGCGCTGTGCCGTGGTAACTGAGTCTGAGCGTGGCTGGCTATGCGGAACTGGCAGCTTGCGCCTGAGACCAAATGAGGAGTTGGTGGACCCAGCCTACCTCGCATCCTACATGTCTCTTCCACAGGTCTGCGGATTTCTCACGGTTCAATCCGTCGGGTCAACGATGGAGAATTTGAACGAGCGAATATTGGCACGGGTACCACTAGCCTATCCGCCATTGTCGGAACAGCGTGCCGTCGCCAGCCACGTACTCGATAGGCAGCGGTGGATCCGACAGCGGACTGAGGATATCGACAATGCCGTCGCCCTCCTCCGCGAGTATCGCGCCGCCCTCATTTCCGCCGCCGTCACCGGCCAACTCGATATCCGCAAGCATGAAAGAAAACTTGAGGCCCTGGCGTGATCGACTACCCCCGCCGGCGCTGAATACGCGCACGCCGCGCCAAGGAGCTTGTAGTTGCCCGGCGCTCAGACACTTCCATTCTTTCGCGGGAAGGCAGCCCGCCGCTCCGTGTTCCTCGGCGATTACTCTTGGATCGGGCCCCACCTATGCCCTTCTGTTCCATCCGTCCAACGGCGTATGATGTAAACACGTGCGCGTGTCGGCTGCTATCGGGTTCGCCTCGGTTGCGCGTCGGGATCGACGAATCGCCCGAGAACGCCCACGCCGGCGAGATAAGGCGGATGTGAAGTACGGAAGCGGAGAAAGGACCTACGGAATGACTGCCCGTAAACTGATACAACTATTGGAAGCCGTGCCGCCGAACACGCGGATTCCCGTTGAACCATCTGTGATCTCCTCCCTCAAGGATAAGAGCAGACCGCAGTTCGTTTCCGAAAGCGAGCAGGATAAGATCGATAGCGCAATCTTGCGAAAGAGGTCGAAACGGCCGAGGTATGTGGATTGGGAAGACGTGAAAAAACGGTATGGCCTCCGATGACTGGCAGATCGTATTGGAAAGCGGAGCGGAGCGCGATTTGGGCAGGCTCGGAAATCCTTCCCTCGTCCGGGAGGCTCGTGAGGTGATCGACGACCTGCGATTCGATCCCGTGCCGCCCAGTGCCGTCAAAATGCGCCGGAATAGCGATGCGTACCGGGTAAAGTTCGGCGCGGACGCCTACCGCATCGTCTACCGGGTTGACCAGAAACGGCGCGTCATCCGCGTGTTTGCTATCGGTCCACTATTAAATACCGGCCAATCTGTTCCACCTCAGTTTTCAGCGTAAGCGATCTAGAATCAAACAGATTGGCCGGTATTTAAGCGTTTATCTGGTCCAATCTCTGCACGCGCCACATTCAGAAGAAGTTAACGCCGCGCGGGCACGAGGATTGGCCAGATAAACGCGGGAGTGTCTACCGGGGAATCCGAGGATGAAACGGAAGCGGGAAAAGGCCTCGAAATGGTCAGCCGGCAGGCGAAAGCGCCTGCCCCACCGCAGAGAACCAATAGCTTGAGGGCTGGCATGATCGATACCCGCGAGATCAAGTTCGAAGAGGCCATCGAGCACCACCTCACTCATCACGGCTACTCCAAGGCCGATTCCAAGAACTTCGACCGCGCCCTTGCCCTCGATTCCACCGTCCTGCTCCCCTTCATCCGCGAGACGCAAGCGGCCAAATGGAAGATCATTACGGAGTATCACGGCAAGAATGCCGAGACGGTTTTTCTCGAAGAGGTAACCCGCGCCATGGACGCGCGCGGATCGCTCGATGTTCTCCGCCACGGCGTCGATTTCTTCGGCAAGAATTTTTCCCTTGCCTTCTTCCGGCCGGCGCACGGCATGAATCCCGACGCCGAAAGGGACTATAACTCGAACCGCCTCACCCTCACCCGCCAGCTTTACTACAGCTCCGAGCACAATAAGTCGCTCGACCTGGTTCTCAGCGTCAACGGCATCCCGGTCGCCACTGCCGAGCTCAAGAATCAGTTCACTTCGCAGACCGTCGAGCACGCCAAGTATCAGTACCGCACCGATCGCGACCCGCGCGAAAAAATCTTCGCGTTCAAGAAACGGACCCTGGTCCACTTCGCCGTCGACATGGACGACGTGTACATGACCACCCGCCTGGCGGGAGCCGAAACGGTCTTCCTTCCGTTCAACCTCGGAAACGGTACCGGCGCAGGCAATCCGGAAAACCCCGCCGGCTACAAGACGGCGTACCTCTGGGAGCGCATCTGGGCACGCGACAGTTGGATGGACCTCCTGGGCCGCTTTCTGCACCTCGAAATCATCGAGAAGATCGAAAGCGGCAAAAAGGTCCGTAAGGAAGCTCTGATTTTTCCGCGCATTCACCAGGTGGACGCTGTCCGCAAACTGGTCGCCGACGCCCGCGCCAGCGGTCCCGGCCACCAATACCTGATTCAGCACTCCGCCGGCAGCGGCAAGAGCAATTCCATTGCCTGGCTGGCGCATCACCTGTCCACTCTGCACGACGTGCAGGACCGGAAAGTTTTCGACTCGGTGATCGTGATCACCGACCGGCTGGTGCTCGACAAGCAGCTCCAGGACACCATCTACCAGTTCGAACACAAACAGGGCGTGGTGCAGAAAATCGACGAGAACGCGCAGCAGCTCGCCCTCGCCCTCAAGACAGGCGTTCCGATCATCATCACGATCCTGCAAAAGTTCCCTTTCGTCACGGACCACATCGGAGAGCTTCCGGAGCGCCGCTATGCCGTCATCGTGGATGAGGCACACAGTTCGCAATCGGGGCAGGAGGCCGTCAAAATGAAGGCCGTTCTGGCGGCCCCGCGCATCCGCGAGGAAGCCCGCAGGCGAGCCGAGGAAGAAAAGCTCCCGGACTACGAAGAGGAAATCATCCGCTGCGTGAAGGCCCGCAAACGCCAGCCCAACATCAGCTTTTTCGCGTTCACCGCGACGCCAAAATACAAGACCAAGGTGCTGTTCGGGCGTCCAGGCCCCGATGGCAAGCCGGAGGCGTTCCATCTCTACTCCATGCGGCAGGCCATCGAGGAGGGCTTCATCCTCGACGTGCTGAAGAACTACACGACTTACAAGACGTACTACAAACTGGTGCAGTCCGTGGAAGAGGATCCGGAAGTGGAGCGCAAGCGGGCCGCCAAGGCATTGGCGCGCTTCATGTCGCTGCACCCCCACAACATCGCGCAGAAGACCGAAGTCATCATCGAGCATTTCCGCAAATACACTGCGCACAAGATCGGCGGACGGGCCAAGGCTATGCTCGTCACCCGTTCCCGTCTGCACGCCGTGCGTTATAAGGTGGCCTTCGACAAGTACATCCAGGAGAAGGGGTACAGCATTCACACCTTGGTGGCCTTCTCCGGGAGCGTCATCGATCCCGACGTGCCGGAGAGCGAGTTCACGGAGGTGGGGATGAACGGCGGCAGGATCTCGGAAAAGAAGCTGCCCGAAGAGTTCGCGAAGCCCGAATACCAGGTGCTCATCGCCGCCGACAAGTACCAGACGGGATTCGATCAGCCGTTGCTCCACACGATGTACGTCGATAAGCGCCTCGCCGGTGTGCAGGCCGTACAGACGTTGTCGCGGCTGAACCGGATCTACCCCGGCAAGGCCGACACCTTTGTGCTCGACTTCGTCAATGACGCGGACGAGATCCAGCAAGCCTTCCAGCCGCACTACGAACACGCCACCGTGAGCGAACAGGCGGAGCCGCGCCAGCTCTACGACCTCCGCACCGCCATCTACTCGCTGCATATCGTTTTTGAAATTGAGGTCGAACAGTTCGCTGCCGTGTTCTTCAGAGGGCGCCAGAAGCAGACCCAGACGGACCACGCGCTGCTCAATTCCATCGTCGATAAAGCCATCACGCGATATGAAGAGGCGGAGGAACAGGCGAAGCTCGATCTGCGCGCGCGCATGCAGGCGTTCACTCGCCTGTATACGTTCCTTTCGCAAGTTATCCCTTACGACGATTCGGGCCTGGAAAAGCTCGATGCGTATCTGCGCTTCCTGGATGAAAAGCTGGGTAACCCGAATCCGCGCGATCCCATCAACCTGGACAAAGACGTGCGCTTGAGGTACTACCGTCTTCAGAAGATCAGCGAAGGCCGAATCGTGCTGGAGGCTGGAACGGGAGGCAGCCTCTCGGCGCCGAGCGAGGTTGGCACGGGCCGCAACGAAGATGAGCAGGTTCTTCTCTCGCAGGTGGTTCAGATCCTGAACGAGCGATTTGGCACCAACTTTACTGCCACCGACGAGCTCTTCTGGGAGCAGGTCCGGGATGACGCGCTCGCGAACCGGAATCTGCAGCAGGCCGGCGCGGCCAACACCCGCGACGATTTCGCTTACGCGCTGTTCCAGCATCTGGAAGAGCTGGTGGTGAACCGAATGGACCGGAACGGCAGCCAGGCTGGGATCTTCTTCGAGAACCCCGAGGTCCGCAACGTCATTCAGCGCTGGATGCTCGATCAGGTCTATGACCGTATTCGAGCTTCCCGGTCCGCAGATGCTGCGGCCGGTTCCAAAGGCTAGGCCTATCGCGTCGAATTCGAACGTAAGAGCAGGGCCGGCGTCCCCGATATCGTGGTGCCATGCATCGGAGGATTGAGCGAGCCTTCGGGCTTCCCAAGAGATCGGAGAAGCCGATGGAAGCGTGAGCTCAGGCGACCGCTTCCGCCGCGGTTGGCGCAGGGGACGGGCGCCGGATTCGCATGGGCGGCCGATTCCAATATGTCAACGACCGCCAGCACCATTCGAGGGGCCCAAACCGGAAATGCCGTAGCCAAATGGGACTGGCGGCCAGAGATAGGACCCAGCATCCCGCGACCACGTAATACAACTGGTACCGCTCCAGCCGCCCGTACAAACCGAGCCCGTAGCCGGTAAATACGAAGGTGCAAACCACCGACTGCAAAATGTAGTTACTTAGCGCCATCTGCCCGACCGCGGCCAGGCGGCTGGTCAGCCAGCGGAACGCGCCAGCCTTGCACAGGATCATCAGCAGCGCCATGTCCGCCAGTGCGACCGACAGCCGCTCGAAGTCGTAGGCCACGTAGGTGAATGCGAAGGTGACGCGGTCGAAATTGCTCTTCAGTGCGAGCCAGGCTGTGTAAGAGTTCAGCGGAATCCCGATCAGGCACCCGATGAGCGCGATGCAAGCGTAGGAGCGGTACGGTCTGGCTGCGCTAAGGACTCCGAGTTTGAACAGGCCCATGCCGATGAACATCATGCTCCACACATCGCAATTCGCAGGGTCGTAGTAGGGCAGGCCGTGCCAGACCGCAAGGGCTTTCGCCCGTGCGCCGATCACCTCCAAGGGATTGCCGCGCCACTTCCTGGCGTCCTTCTCCAGTTCCTCGGATGAAGGTTTTCGCTGCTTCCGTTGCGCCTCCAGTTGCGCCCTCGCCTCGGCCTGCGCTTCGGCCGGTTTCCGGCCCACCTTTTCGGCAGCAGCGGCGGCGGCAGCCAGATCCCGCCGCGCGAGTTGCCGGAACGCGTCCACGCCAGACCATCCCGTCTTGAACGCGATGAATAGGCCGCCGATGATGAGGAGCTTCTTCGCGGGGAGATTCCGGAAGGGAAACAAAATCAACGCACACAACGCGTAGGGGTACAGGATGTCGCCCCAAAAGAGCAGGAACGCGTGCGCCAGGCCGAACAGGAGCAGCCAAAGGTTCCGCCGGTAGTAGATGTCTGCGGCGGTGGCGCCGGAGCGCTCCTCGGCCCGAGAGGTCAGCAGGATCATGCTGGCCCCAAAGACCATGGAGAAGAGGCACCGCATCTTGCCCTCGATCAGGATGCGAAACAGCGCCCAACTGGCCAGGTTTAAGCCAGACGCCCCGCCTGCCACTGTCGGATCGTTGCCGGCCGCTAAATACAAGCCGAAGACGAGGACGTTCGCCGGCAGAATCCCCAGCAGCGCAAATCCGCGCAGCGTGTCCAACGAGTTGATGCGCTTTTCGGGTGCAATCGGGCTGATCGGTGTCATTCGGTCCTCTGCTCTATTCCAGGGAAGATTTGACGAAGGTTATCCGGGGCCCGAAGGCTCTCCGGGCAAGCTCTAGCGACGCGGTGCTTTAGTATAATTCCCGGATGGTTGACGACGAGTCTATCACCGCTTTACTCCAGAGGTTCGCCGGCGGGGATAAGACAGCCTTCGATCGCTTGATGCCCCTGGTCTATTTGGAGTTGCAAAAGCTGGCCGGCGGCTATCTGCGAAACGAGCGTCACGGACACACGCTCCAGCCCACCGCGCTGGTGCACGAAGCCTACGCACGCCTTCTGAAACAGGAGCAGCCCGACTATCGCAGCCGCAGCCATTTCATGGGAGTGGCGGCGATAGTCATGCGGCAGATCCTCATTGACCACGCCCGCACGCGTAATGCCGGCAAGCGCGGCGGCGGAATCGAAAAATTCTCGATCACACGGGCCAGCGAAATTCCGGTGGGCCGGCCATCCATCCTGATCGCCGTCGACGATGCGCTGGTAGCGCTCGCCCGCAAGGATGCGCTCAAAGCCCGCCTCATCGAGTTGCGTTTCTTTGGCGGCCTCACCGCCGAAGAGTCGGCGGAAGCATTGGGCATGCAAGTCGGCGAAGTCCGCAATCACTTACGCGTCGCCCAAGCCTGGCTTCAGCGCGAACTGGACCTTACCGGCGGCTCGTCCGCCGCTAAAGCCGCTGACCTGTAAACCACGCCCGCCGATCTACCCCAGGCGGCAGTCCTCGCGGGCTGAAGCCCGCGCCACCGGTGGGGTGGGCTTCAGCCCGCCAGTTAG
>CAZARO010000196.1:0-7812 GCA_964487165.1 uncultured Solibacteraceae bacterium
ACGGCAGCCGCCGCCGGCGCATCGCCAAGGGCAGCGGCACGTCGGTGCAGGAAGTAAACCAGTTGCTCAAGCAGTACGCGCAGGCCCGGAAAATGATGAAGTCGCTCTCCGGCGGCTTCATGGGACGGAAATTGGGTAAGATGAAGATGCCCCCGGGGTTTCCCTTCGGGGGATAGTGCCGGCACCGGCAGACCGGCAAACAGCCAGGTCTGCTTTCACTCGAATATTTTTGGGAGTACAGATGTTAATGATTCGTCTGGCGCGGTTTGGCGCCAAAAAGAAGCCGTTTTATCGCATCGTCGTGATCGAGAAAGAGCGCGCCCGCAATGGCCGCAGCCTGGAGGTGGTGGGGCACTACAATCCGCTCTCCCATCCCGCGCAAGTGCTCCTGAAGCACGACCGCATTGAACATTGGACCAAGAATGGCGCGTGCCTTTCCGACACCGTGAAGCGGTTGGTGGAAAAGAACCCCGCACCGGTGCCTCAACCGGCGGCATAGTGGCGCCTAAGTGTAATGAATAGAACGGCTGACCCACTTGTAATCGTTCTGAAAGGCGCGTTCTGGGTGCCCCGTTCGGTTACCATGAACACTAGGAGGCCGGGCGAATGAAGCAACTCATTGAAGATATAGCGAAGGCTCTGGTTGACATTCCGGAAGAGGTCTCGGTCCGTGAGGTACTCGGCGAGCAGGTCACTGTTTTGGAACTGAAGGTGGCGCCCAGCGACCTGGGGAAAGTCATCGGTAAGCAGGGCCGGACGGCGCGCTCCATCCGTACTATTCTGGGTGCGGCAGGCATGAAGCTCAGTCGCCGTTTTACGTTGGAAATCCTCGAGTGAACGCAGTCGCGGACGGATGGATCGCCATCGCCGTGCTGGGCAAGGCCCGAGGCAATCGCGGCGAGCTTACGGCGGTCCCGCTGAGCGGAAAGCCGGAACGCTTCCAGGCCCTGGAAGAGGTCTTTCTGTTCGGCTCCGGTACGCGTTACGAAGTCGAGTCCACCTGGTTCCACCAGGGCACCCTGATTTTCAAATTCCGCGGCGTGGATACCATCTCCGCGGCTGAACTGCTCGCCGGCGCGGAGGTTCGTGTGCCTCTGTCGCAGCGGACGCCGCTAGATCCGGGAGAATTCTTCCAGGACGACCTGGCCGGTTGCCAGGTGGTGGACCGGCGGACCGGCCAGACGCTGGGGAAGGTTTCCGGTTGGCAGGATGGCGGCGGCGCCGGCGGTCTGCTGGTGGTGGATGACGGCTTATTGATCCCCTTCGTGCGATCCATCTGCGTGGAGATCGATCCGTTGGCCAAACGCATCGCCGTGGAGTTGCCCGAGGGGCTGAAAGATCTGAACCGGCCGTGATTTTCCATGTGTTAACGATCTTCCCCGAGTTCTTTGTGGGGCCGTTCGCGCATGGCGTGGTGAAGCGGGCTCAGGATGCCGGGATTCTGGACATACGCATCCATAACTTGCGCGACTGGACCTTCGACCGGCACAAAACCGTCGACGACCGTCCCTTCGGCGGCGGCGAAGGCATGGTGCTCAAGCCCGAGCCCATCTTCCTGGCGGTGGAATCCATCTGGCCGCAGCGGTCTCCTGGCCAGAAAGTGGCGCTGCTTTCCGCGCAAGGCGGCCGGTTCGATCAGGCGGCGGCCAATCGGCTGAAGGACGAGGGCGAGCTCTTGTTGATTTGCGGCCGCTACGAGGGCGTGGATGAGCGGGTGGCGGCGCACCTGGCCGACTACGAGCTGTCCATCGGCGATTACGTGCTGAGCGGCGGGGAACTGGCCGCCGCGGTGGTAATCGACGCGGTGGCGCGCTTGCTCCCGGGAGTGCTGGGGAACGAAAGCTCCACGGCCTTCGAATCGTTTCAGGAGACAGGCCATGCGGAGGGCGTGCTCGATTGTCCGCATTGGACCCGGCCGGCGGATTTCCGCGGATGGAAGGCGCCGGAAGTGCTGTTGAACGGCAACCACGAAGAGATTCGCAAGTTCCGCCGGCAGACGGCGCTCGAAAAGACCGAACGCTTGCGGCCGGATCTCATGAAGTAGGGCGTGTGGGCAGCCAATCGTGGCTGCAGGCCGCCTTTCTGGCGGCCGTTCGCGGGTGAAGCCCGCGCCACCGGTGGGGTGGGCTTTAGCCCGCCAATTAGAGAGCTTTCAGTCGGCCGGGCCGGCTGGAAAGCCGGCCTGCCGGCACGATTGCCTGCCCCACTAAGGTATGCCAACCGCCATGCTTACCGCACCGTACTCCGCGACCAGATATTGCCCTTGGTATCGGTCAAAGTGAGCACCAGAAAATTCCCCGCGGCCGAAAGGCCGATACTCCCCGAGTTGGCGGTCGGACCCTGGATCAAACGCCGTGCGCTGTGAAAATGCGCTACCGCGAAGCTCTCTCCCGTGGGACGCTTGGAGACTGCGTCCACGTCGCGCGCCCACACGCAGTTGGGACCGTCGCGGTTAGAGAGAAAATAGATCCGCCGGCCGTCCGGAGACCAGACCGGCTCCTGGTTGGAGTATTGGTCGTTGGTGATTTCCACCACCTGGTCCGCCGCGACCGCGCCATCGGGATTCACCGGAATCACCAGAATCTGCCTCTTTTGCTCGCCTTCGTGCCATCCGCTGAAGGCCACCCATCGTTCATCGGGCGAGAAACGGCCCGCCGCCTGCATCCACTGCGGGCCTCCCGCAATGTGAAACAAGGGGCGGGGATTTTGCCCCCGGACAGCCAACTGCAGTACTTCCGTCTTCGACGCGCTGCTGCTCGATTCGAAGATGGCCTTCGTGCCATCGAAGTTGACATGGGTGGGCTGCCCGCAACGGGGGCAGATAACCTGCGGCGCGTCGCCTTTGACACCCATGATATAGCCGGTCAAATTGTTCACCCAGGCCACCGTACGGCCATCGCCGCTCAATACAGGCCGGGTGTTCGACCCCAGGTGTACCGTGGAGGAAGCCACCGGCCCTCCTCCTTCCAGCTTGGCCACTTGGATGGTCTCTCCCCTCGGCTGCCGGGTGGAGAAGGCCATTACCCCGCCGTCTCTGCTCAGTGAGGGCGAACCGGCGCGGTACATCGCCGTGAGCAACTGCGGCTCGCCGCTCTGTCCGCCGCCGCCGCTCAGCGGAATCCGCCAGATGGAGCTGGCGCTGGTCAGCGCGGCGTACACCGTGCGAAGCAGGCCTTTGGCCGCGAAAATCGCGTCGGGGTACCGCTCCAGCTCCGTGCCGCTTGTCCAGTGGCGCGGTTCGTCCAGCACGGCCCCGCCGGAGTTTACGTGCACGGACCATATGTTGGTGGCGTCCAGGGCGGTCGCCGTGAAGAGCACGGTATTGTCCTTCAGCCACACTCCCGGAACCGCAAAGTATGTTCCGCGCGAAAAACTCGCGGCCGCGGCGCGCAGCTTTTCCATGATTCCCGTGCGCCGCACGGTCCTGCCGGCCAGGTTCGCGACCCACCAATCCCCTTTGTCTTCGCCGGTCTTCCGTCCAAAGAAGAGAAAGCTGTTCTCCGTGGTGGACCAGATCGGAAAAGCCGCTACATCGAAGCCGGTGGGAAACTCTTGCGGTTGCCCGCTGGGCTGTCCGCCGCGGCTGGACATGATGTACGTTTTTGCGGAGCCGCGCAAAAGGGCATACCCGATTTCGCCCTTCCAATAGGCCAGCCATTCTCCATCCGGAGAGAAATGCCCGTCGCGACCCCCCGGCGCCACCAGTACCGGCTCCCCGCCGAGCGCCGAGATGGCGTACAGACCGCCGCCGTCCTGTTCGGACCGATAAACCAGCTCCGATCCGGCAGGATTGAACGCCGGAGCATACTCATCGGCGGCATTGAAAGTAAGCTGCCGGGTATCGCCCGATCTCCATTGCTGCACCCACAGGTCGAGGTCCCCCTTGCCGGCGCGGTCGGAGGCATACGCGATGAGCTCGCCGTCGCGCGAAAGGGCGGGGAAGGACGTCAGGCCCACGTCGGCCGTGACGCGGACCTGTTCGAACGGCGCTTCCCTGGCAGGGGCCTGGCGGGACGTCATCCATATCGCCGCGCCGCAGACCAGCGCCGCCACGCCCCCGGCCAGACCCCAACGAAGCAACAGCCTGCGCGTACGAAAGGAAAATCGCGGCGGCGATGCCGTGGTTTCCACCAACTCCTGCAAGCGGGCTTTCACTTCTTCCATGCTGGCGAAACGCTCACCAGGCTGCTTTTGGAGGCAGCGTTGCACGATGGTGTCGAACCGTTCGTCAAGTTGCGGCGCCACACGCCGCAGAGTGGGGGCCGGCTGGTGAAGAATACTCCCCACCACGGAAACCGCCGTCGCGCCCTGGAAGGCCTGCTTGCCGGTCAGCATTTCGTACAGGATGCAGCCGAAAGAGAAAATATCGCCGCGGTTGTCCACCGGCTTGCCCTCGGCCTGTTCAGGGGAGACATAGGCTACCGTGCCGGCGAAATGGCCTTCTATGGTGGTGGGAAGGCTGGCATTCTCCGGGCTCGCGTTGGCGTGCTTGGCCAGCCCGAAATCCACAATCTTCACCACGCCCCCGGTGCCGATCATGATGTTATTGGGTTTCAGGTCGCGATGGATGATGCCCGCGCTATGCGCCGCCTCCAGGGCTTCGGCAATCTGGATGGCATACTGCAGGACCGTCTGGCCCGGCAAGCCTCCCGGAACGATCAACCTTCCCAGGGGAAGCCCTTCCACGCACTCCATGACAATGTAATCGAAGCCGCCATCGTTTCCGAAATCGTGGATGGTGACAATGTTGGGATGGCTGGCGGCGCTGGCCGACCGCGCGTCCCAGCGCAGGCGCTTACGGTGCCGGGAGCCGGCCGCCGTCTGGTCCGCGAGCACTTTGATGGCTACCTTGCGCTCCAGTGTCGGGTCGAACGCCGCATACACCACGCCCGATCCGCCGGCGCCCAGTTCCTCGATTACCTGGTACCGGCCGATGCGCACCGGATGGCGCGCGGCAATCCCGAGGTGTTCCTCGGCCGCTCTGCCGTTCAGGAAATCGCCGGATGTGGCCGCCGCGCGCACCAGCCGTTCCACTTCCTGGCGGACGGAAGCCGTAGGACAATGCTTCGAGAGCCACTCGTCGAGATCCGGCGGACGGTCCGTCTCCCATTGAAAAACCAGATCTTTAACGATCTCCCATTCCGCGCCGTGCGATTCTGCCCCGCCCGTGGCATCTGGCATCTTCGCTAGCAATTTTACCTTGCCGCTCGGGTGTCGAAGAAACCTGTCCGCTTTTTATGCCGTTTTACGCATTAGATAAGTGAGGAGCATGGAGCGATGAATCGCCGCTTTCGTGGGCGCCCGGGTCGTCCGCCGCGTCGCATTTCCGTGAAGAGCATCAGGAGTCTCTACAGCCAAGGTCACAGTTTTCGGGCCATCGCCCTCGCCACGGGGGTTGGATACCGTACCGTGCGCCGGGCATTCCACGGGCAGGCCCCCATCGGCGCGGATACCAGTGGAGTTCAGCCGGAGCCCCCGCGGAAGCTCAAAATGACGGCAGGCGGGTGAGGTCAGGTTGGGACCCGGATCTCCTACAGCGACGGCCCCCCAACGGGCCGAAATGGAAGACCCTACTGGTGTGGTAATCCAGGTGACCGTTCTGCTCAGGCCCCGCAGGGGGATACGGCTCCGTGAATGGATCGGCTAATTCGGACGGCGCTGATGGGTAAGCCGGTGGCGTGGTTCGCGCCGAATTACCGCCTGCTATCGGATGCCTGGCCTGAGGTGCAGGCCACGCTCCACCCCGAGGTCGCAAAGCTGAACCAAAAGGAGGCGGCTAGAGCTACGTGGCGGGGCGTGGTAGAAATGTGGTCGTCGGATTCGGCGGATGCAGGCCGCGGGCGGGCGTTGCCCTGGTGGCGTTGGGTGAGGCCGCCATGGTGCCGAACCCCATCAAGCTTGGCTGAGCATCCGGCCAGCGTGCACAACGCCGCGGTGATTTTCATCTGCTCGCCTCCGCTCCGGTCGAACGGCCGCGCCGTAGGCGGGCATTGCACGATCTCGGCCGCTGCGGCGTCATCATTCTGAGTGGAGCCATGTCACCGGTTTGCCGTACCGTGATCCCGTCAATCTTGCTGGCGCTCCCAACTCTAATTCGTGCGCAGACAAGTCCGGAGAAACCTCCTTCGTTCGAGGTCGCCTCGGTGAAAGCGAGCCCCAAAGGCCAACGCGCCCATCTTCCGGCCATCGATCCATCGCTCCTGTCGGTCAAAGGCACAACCCTCAAGGGCCTAGTTATGCTGGCGTATTCCGTGCCGCCGACAGACTCATACAGGGTGGCCGGCGGCCCGGGATGGGTCGATACCGACCCCTATGATGTCGATGCTCGTCCGGCGGCGCCCTCGAGCCGCGCGGACATGATCTCAATGCTTCGCTCGCTCCTGGCCGATCGCTTTCGCCTGTTGGTTCACCGAGAGGTGCGGGACGTCACGATGAACGTGCTGGTCGTGGCCAAGGGCGGCCCGAGGTTCGGGCCGCAATTCCATGCTGTCGTGGATGGCGACCCGCCCTCGGACCTCGGCAGACTCTCAATCACTCACTTAAGCTATCCGGGGATCACCATCGAAGCTGAATCGGCTCCGTTTTCTCATGACCCGGGACCCGCTTACGGGCAGTTTCGTGGAAATCCAAGACGTCCCGCCGCTGCTCGACGGCACCGGGCTCTCCGGCCGGTATGACATCGTGTTAAACGGCGATGCTCAAGAAGACTGGTCATCCATGCTGGAGCGCCAACTCGGTCTCAGACTCGATCGCCGCAGGGTGTCCGTCGAAACGGTTGTAATCGACAGCGCCACAAAACCCGCTAGCAATTGAAGAGGGAAATTTGTTGTTCTGGCTCTATATCTTTTGGTCGGTGTTTTGGGGCCAAGGCCTAATCCGCGTGGTCAGGTACGAAGGCGGATCCTGGCGCACGCCCATCACTTTCGATCGCGGCTTTGTGCTGGTCTGGGACGAGCCGGTGGACGACTCTCTCGTTCGAGCCGGCACCATCGCCTTCTATGCGCCAGATGGCCGTAAACTCCACACCACGTCTCTGAAAGCCCCTGGCGGCGAACAGTCCTGGGTGGTGTCGGGCGCGATAGATGCTGATGGTGCCGTAGCTGCCGTGTTCAATGATCGTGCTCATCCACAGAACCGCGGTGTCGCCTTGATCGACTCGTCCGGAAAGGTCGCAACGCTCATAGACCCAGGCCCGTACTTCCCGGGCCACATTTGCTGCCCGGGACAGGGCGAAATTTACGGAAGCCTTGGTGATGGAGCCCTCACGAATCGCCGGAAGCCGGTTCGGGTGCCGTCCTGGTAACCCGCTCCGGAATCCCGTGCAGCGCTGACCGCCGGCCGGGCAAGGGCACAGGCACACAGTCAACTCGCGCCGTCGGCACCTTTTCGCGTAACGTGCCATCCGAACGCCGCCGCCACCAGCGCCACCGCCGATAGCAGCAGCAGCGCCGCTGTCATACTGTGCGTGCGGTCGCGGATCATGCCCACGAAATAAGGGCTGGCATAGCCGCCGAGATTGCCCACGGAGTTGATCCAGGCGATGCCGGCAGCCGCGGCCGTACCGGAAAGGATGGCCGTCGGCAGCGCCCAGAAAACCGCGAAGGCGGACATAATCCCGATCGTCGCGAAGGTCAGCGCCGCCAGCCGGAGCGGCCCCGGAATCCCGGGCACGCCGCTCGCCGCGAAGCCGGCCGCTACCAGCAGACAGGAGAGCACGAAGTGCCAGCGGCGCTCGCCGGTCGCATCGGAGTGGCGGCCCATAGCCACCATGGCCGCTGCGGAGGCGCCCCACGGGATCACCGAAATCCAGCC
>CAZARO010000197.1:0-7810 GCA_964487165.1 uncultured Solibacteraceae bacterium
CCAGGCCGCGCGCGGCCCGGAAGTGCGCCCCGAGAGGCTGGCAGCCATCATGCTGGAGCTACAGGCCAAGGGCTGCCACAACGTCAACTTCGTCACACCGGAACACGTGGTTCCGCAAATTCTGGAAGCTCTCCCCATCGCGGTGGAACGGGGACTGCGCCTGCCGCTGGTCTATAACACGTCGTCGTACGATTCGCTGGACAGCCTCCATCTGCTGGACGGTGTCGTGGACATATACATGCCGGATTTCAAGTTTTGGGACCGCGATCTTTCTTTGCGCTATGTGAAAGCGAAGGACTATCCCGACGCCGCCCGCCGCAACATTCGCGAAATGCACCGGCAGGTAGGCGCGCTCAAGGTCGACGAGTGCGGGCTGGCGAAGCGCGGCGTGCTGGTGCGTCACCTGGTGATGCCGGGGGATATCGCCGGCACCGAATCGATCATGCGATTTCTGGCGGAGGAGGTTTCGCCGGACACCTACGTCAACGTGATGGATCAATACTATCCGGCGGGCCGGGTAGCTGGTACGCAGTTCGTGGAGATCGATCGCCGGATCACGGCTTCGGAGCATCAGAAAGCGCTGGAAGCGACGCGCTCCGCTGGATTGTGGCGGATGCATCGGGGTTGAGAGTCTAGCGGCTCCCTAACTGGCGGGCTGAAGCCCACCCCACCGGTGGCGCGGGCTTCAGCCCGCGAAGCGCGATTGGCAGCCCCACAGAGCCCTACCTGGACCGCCGATACCATTCGACCACTTCCTTAATTCCCTCTTCGAGCGAAACTCGCGATCGGAATTCCGGGGCGATCCCGCGCAGCTTGCTGGAGTCCGCACTCTTCACCGCGCGGCCCTCGGGCTTCGTAGGATCGAATTCCACGCGGCATCCTTCCCGCCCGCAGGCGCGCAGAATCGCAGCCACCAGCTCTTTCATGGACACGGTATCCTCGAGCCCGAGATTCACCGGCTCGGCGATGGCGTGCCGCTCCGTTAGAAGCTTCATTCCCCAGGCGAAATCGCGCGCGTGCAGGAAGTTCCGCCGCTGGTCGCCGCTGCCCCAGACTACAATCGGGTCGTCCCCATTCATGGCCTTCTTGACCAGCGATGGAATCACGTGGCTGGCCTGATCTTTCCACTGGCAGCGCGCGCCGTATGCGTTGAACGCGCGGACGATGGCGATCTCCATGCCGTACTCCGCCGCGTAGTAAGTGGCCTGCAACTCGGCCAGGCGTTTGGACCAGCCATAACCCTCGTTAGCAAGTTCCGGCAAGCCTGTGAAAACCGGTAACTCGGGGGTGGGCGCGATGGCATCGTCGGGGTACACGCATGAGGAGCTGACCACCAGAAAGCGCGCTCCGCCATTACTCCTGGCCGCCTCCAGCAGGTTGAGGTTGATCTGACTGTTGGCGGTAAACAGTTCGGCCTGATGTCCGGCGGCATAGCCGATGCCGTGCGCGCGGGCGGCGAGGTTCATGACCACCTGCCGTCCGCGGGTCGCTTCACTGCAGAAGGCCGGCTCCCGGAGATCGCCGCGCAGGAATTCGATTCGCTCCGCGACCGCGCTCAGGTTGCCGAGGGTTCCCGTCTCCAGATTGTCGGCCACGGCGACGTGCGCACCGTCTGCGACCAGTTCCTCCACCAAATACGATCCGACGAACCCGGCGCCACCCGCTACCAGCACGCTCTTTTCGCTCCAGAAACGGCTCACCTCAGCCCTCCTTGACACCCGAAATCCCGCCAACCCATCTTCGCCGGTTGATTTCCCATAGTCCATAAAAAAACCACTTCGCGTAGACCGGAAGCCATCCCGTCAGCCGGAATTTCGATACGCCGCATTGCCGGTCCACCCACACGGTGCCGATCTCCGTCATGCGAAACCCCCGCAGGTGGGCCTTAATCGCCAGCTCAAAGGAGAGCGCCCAGCCGCCTTCTCCTGCGATCTCGACGGAGTTCAACAAGGCGCGGCTGTACATCTTGAAAGAGTATGTCGGATCGCTGAGTGGGAGCCCTGTGAGCATCCGGAAGAGCGAGTTCCCCCACCGGGAGAGTATCGTCTGAAACCATGGACCGCCGTATTTTCGTCCGCCCTTGGCGTAACGCGAACCGCTGACCAGATCGTATCCCTGCCGCGCCAGCGCGTACATCGGCACAACCGCGTCCGGAGGGTCAGTCGAATCGGCGCAGACAACGCAGACGTAAGCCGAACTGGTTCCGTACAGGCCGGTCCGGACCGCATTCACCACGCCTTTGCCGTTGCCGAACCGGTTCTTCATGAGTACAAGGTTGGGGAATTCCGGCGCCAGCGCCGTCACCACGGGCAGCGTATTGTCCTCGTCGCGGTCATAAATAATAGCCAGTTGGTGCGGAATTCTCACCAGCGCTTCGACCGTTCTGACAAGTTTCTCGATGTTATCCGCCTCGTCATAGACCGGTACCGCGATGGTGAGAGGTGCAATTCCATGGCTCGATTCGCTCATCTATGGTCCGCGCCGCTAATAGATGGTGGTGCCGGTGGGGCGGTAGATGGCGTAGCGCCCCACCCTCTGCTGCAGAACATAGGCGCCTTCGATGGAAGCCGTGACGGCTGGAGTAAAACGGTCCGGAGCATAGATGTTATAAGTCACGAGCAGGCGAAAATAATGGCGATCCAGCAGTTCGAGGAATGGCGCCTCATCCCACTGGCCGGTGTCCGCGATATAGCAGACAGTCGCCGGTTCCACGTCCACCGTTTTGCCGGCCTGAAACAGCAGCAGTAGATTCTCGGACAATACCGGGCCCGGAGTTGCCCGCAGCAAGCGGACGACTTCGGCGTCGATCTCCCCGGGTTCGTTCGATTGCGGTAGAAAGTCCGGCACCAGCTCGACTGCGGGCAGAAATACCGCCGACACCAGCAGGGCCGCCAAGAGCAGCGCTCCCCTCTTACCGGGCCGCGTGCGCGTTTCCCAGGTAGCCAACAGCCGGAACAAAAAGAGACCGCATAGGATACCGGTCGAGATATCCCATGCCAGAAAGTAGTTGAAGTTCGATCCCGCCTTGCCGATCGACAGCGCCGAAACGGCCGCCAGCAAGCTATTCAGACCCGCGATCAGAGCCACGCGCGTGGAAAGCCGCCCGCACCTCATGCACAGGAAGCGTCTCCATCCGGTGCGGCGAATGAACGCGGCGTTCAGGGCGCCGAGAAATACCGTGGCCGCGATCACCGCGGAGGGCAATGAGGCGAGGAGGTGATGGAATACGTCATAGCCGGCGGACCGCCAGGAAAACGGGCTGCGGTTGTACATCACAATGTTCATCAGGAAGCCGCCCTGAGTGGCCGCGTTGAGGCAGAAGACGCCGGCGAGGCCGGCAACGGCCAGGGACCCGAACACGCGGATGGTCCGCCACGGATAAGTCAGCAGCCCGAAAATCAGGCACGCCAGCGGCCCGCTGACCATGGTCTGCTTGGTGAACACCGCCAGCAGGAACAGCGCCGCGGCCGCGAACTGCCATCTCTCCCGCTTCCCCAACACGATGTAGACGCCCAGCCCGGAATACATAAAGAAGAGAGCCAGCATGTCCACGCGCATGAGGGAAGCCCATTTCTGCACGCTCTCCGCCGCGAACGGAGCGGCGCCGCCCAGGGCCGCGGCGGCCAAACGCCAGAGCAGGGGGAATCGAACCGGCGTGGAGAACAGGATGGTAAGGCCGATCGCCATACCGATACCCAGCGTGGAAAGCAGCGAGAGCGTCCGCCCCACTATCAGAAGGTGGCCCACCAGAGCGCCTGCCAGATGGGCCGCCACCATGTATCCGGGCGTGTACGGAAACACCACCCAGGGCAGGCTATCGAGACGCCTGTATGCTGCGTGGGGGTTGAGGATTTGCTGCGACATCCAGAGGATGTGCCCTTCGCCGTAATCCCTCTGGTAGGGCAATCCCGATAGACGGACCTCGGCGATAAGGAAGAGCAGCGTCAGGAGCGATGCGGCCGCGAGAACGGCGATGCAACAGTGCCGTCTCGGCACGAACGTTTCACGCCCGATCATGTTGACGAATCGCTGCCCGCCGCGCCAGGTTTTTCACGTTTCTTGCAGACCACCGGGCTAGTATACCTCACGGCGCCGCTTCAGCTCGTAATCCGAAATCGGAAGCGCATATCTTCCGCGAACCACTGAACGTAGTTGGTGCCCCATCCATTGTTGAAGAGGCTGAAGTGGAAGCCGTTGGCGAGGTTGGGCTCATCCCTGGTGAAATACACCGGCAGCTTCTCGCCCAGCGCGACTACCGCCGCGTCCAAAGTCTCGATGTTGAGCGAGCCTTCGGGGCCTTTGTAGCGGAGCCCGCCGAGAACCGCGTGCATCGCCCGGTTGCCGCCCGTTACCACGT
Source organism: uncultured Solibacteraceae bacterium (assembly GCA_964487165.1). GTDB lineage: Bacteria > Acidobacteriota > Terriglobia > Bryobacterales > Bryobacteraceae > PALSA-129. Next base: position 4,358 of record CAZARO010000197.1, read on the forward strand.
CGAACGGGGAAAGGTACGTGCCCGCTTTGTCGAGCAGCCAGCCGCGGGGATCTGAAACCGATGGCTGGAAACTGAGCCAAAGCCCTTCGGGCATGCGGTTCGCCGCCTTCCCGAACCAGGAAAAGCGAATCTCGACGATTGGCTCGGCGTCGGGCAGCGACAATTCCAGGTGCATCCTTTTCGGCCACGCAACGCTGCCCGCCTTTTCGGCCTCGCCATCTTCGATCTTGAGCTGGGCGAGTATGGTGTGACCGGCCGCATTGGCGCCGTGTCGGCAATCGGTAAGCGTCGGCAGCCAGGTGCGGCTCTGCGCGCCGAAACGCTCGATATTCGGCTTGCCGAAGTCCTTCGGCGCCCAGTCCGCCTGGCTCTTGAGGTAGGCGGCGAAGAAACGGTCGTAATCGTTTTTCGAGAGGGTCTGGTAGGAAAACAAGGCCAGCGGCTGGCTGGTGGACGCCCAATCGCGCCCGGTTGCCTTGTTGTGCAGCCGGCATATCGCGCCCGTATGAGGATCGAGCGCAATCACGAAATGCTTCGTCTCGATCGCATCGATGGCGGGATGCGGTCGCAATCCGGCGGACGCGGGCTCGACTGGCTGCAGGCTGTGAATGCGTTCCGTTGCCTGGGCGCGCAGGGGCGCGGGCAGCGCAGCGATCGCGTCGAGAAGATCCTGGCGCTTCTCGGCCCAACTGGAGAGCACCACTTTATATTTCGGCTGCTCCAGCATCGGTTGCAGATCGTGCGGCGTGTAATGGTCGAAATCCAGCCAGGTCTTGGTGTCGGTGCCCCAGGTGTGCTCCACCTCCAGCAGGAAGCTGCTCAGGAACGCGAGATCGGCGCCATCGCCGGCCTGCAATTTTCCGCCGCCGATCCACTCGCTCCTCAGCCGCGACAGCTCGCGGTAACGGGCAAGCTTGAGCGGATCGCTGGCCGCGCCATAAATCCAGGTGTCGCCGATCTCCTCGGTCACCACCGGCAACTGCCCGCGGAATGGCTCGATGCCATTGGCGATTCCGGCGAGATTCGACGCGGTCACTCGGGCGTTTGGGAATCGCTGCCGCAGGCCGGCGTAAATCTTGTGTATCTCGTCGATGGTGTGCGGGCCGGAGTTATCGTCGCGGACTTCCACCGCCACGGCCAGATCCGACCCGGGGATGGTGACCACGCCGCCGTAGTCGTGAAGATGGTACATCATGACCAGGGAATTGCCGGCGGAATCCTTCCACAGAAAGATGGGCGGCACATCCGGCGGGGTGCTGGCGGAGTTGACGCCGATATCGAGAAACGTCACTCCGTGTTCGGCCAGCGGCGCGACGATGGCGCGCGTATGGCCGGGCACGTCCGTCATCTTGGCGCCAGTGGTGGTGCGCCCGAAACGCCGGTCGAGCGATCGCGAAAAACCGAGCCCGCCGGCGATAAGCGAGTGGTCCATGAGCTCCGTCTGCCAGCTGAACGGTATGGCGTGCCACGCAATATCTCCGGCCGAAATGGCCTGCTCCATCTGCTTTCGCTGCGGTGCGGCGGCCTTCTCGAGGTACTGATAAGGGAGCCATGAGCCGGTAGTCCAGATATAGCGATCGTTGCCTTCGCCGCGCATCCTGGCAGCCGTCTGAATGGCCTGCGGGAAATACACTTCGAAATACTTGCGCACAACGTTCGCCTGGGTATCGATGAAGCCCACGTCCAAGTGGCACTTGAACATGATCAGTACGCGCTTGATATCCGCGTCGGGGACTGGCGGTGCGGCCGCCTGGAACGCAAACGCACCGTCCGGAGTGAGCGCTCCGAACGCGCCCGCGGCCAGCAGATTGCCAACGAAGTTGCGGCGTCTCATCATAGTTTCGTACCTCTATTTTTTCGCCGCGGCCTTGATGGCCACGTTGCGCCGGCTGAGAGTCGGTTGCCCCGTTCCGGCATCGGCTTTGGCCTGCAGCAGAAAATCGCCCGGCGAATTGGGCACGTCGAGATCGATATACAGTGTGGTCTGCCCCAGTGCCCCTACCGTGAAGGGCTTTTGCGCGCGCGCGACTTCGCTTCCTCCCTTGGCCGCCAGCGAAATCGTCAGCTTGCCGGAGGCCGGTTGATACTCGTCGTTCACCAGCATCACCCGGAAGGTCCGCTTGCCGGGCGCCAATTCCTGCTGCCAGAAACTCAGGTTGACGCCAAGCGGCGCGAAGGCCTGCGACATGTAGTCGCGGAAGTGCGGATCGAGCTCCAGTTTCTCAACGTCGCGGAACTGATCGGACGTGTACCCCAGCGGGTCGCTGCCCGTGAGGTAGACGAAATGGAGCACCGCGGCGTACTGCCGATAGACGCGCCAGTACTCGGTGATGCCGGCCAGCAGATAGGCGTCGAGCGCCAGCCGGTCGTCCGCCGTAGCATTCGCGGGCAGCAGCCGCGGGTACAGGTTCTTGGTAAGTTCGGTGGGTGAGCCGTCGCGATTCAGCCACGTCCAGCCATACTCATTGAGGATGAGCGCATGCCCGGTGGGAGCGCCGGGAGCTTTGCCATCGGCGTGCTCGAAGGTGGTCATGCTGAAGGTGGGGCCGTCGCGCTCGGACATGGCTTGGAACTCGTAGGGGTGATCCTCCACGGGATCGTCCGGACCGGCGGGCGGGTTGTAGCTGTTCTCCCAGGGCCGGTTAGAAAGGTCGAGCCGGCGCACCGCCGGAATAATTTTCTCCCCGAATATAGGATCGAAAGTCTCGTTGTCGGCATCCCAGATGGCCACGCTCGGATGGTTCCAGTTGTCGCGCAGCCATTCGCCGTACTCGGCCGTCATCTCCGTGGCGTCGAAATGCACTTGATTTTCCGCGCCGTGCCAGCCATTTCCGGTCCACACGAAATACTCGTTCTGGATCAGTAATCCGGCCTCGTCGGCGATGTCGAGCCACTGGTCCGGCACCGGGCCGATGCAGAAGCGAAACGAATTCCAGTGCATCTGTTTGGGAATCTCCGCCAGCAGCTTGCGCACCCACTTTTCGTCCCACGGCAGCACGCCCGATTTCGGATCTTCGAAGAAGCGATGGAGCGTGATGTTGGATCCGCGCATAAAATACGGGCGTCCGTTGAGGTAGGCGCGCTTGGTCGCCGTCTCGAAGTGGAATTCGCGCATCCCGAAGCGCGTGCCGGTGGAGTCGCCGCCGGTACCGGTTTCGAGCACGTACAGATTCGGTTCCTCCGGCGTCCACAATTTCGCACCCGGCATGGCAATGGTCTGCGTCACGGTGCGAGTCTCGCCTGCCGCGAGCTTGACCGGCAGCGCCGGCGCGCGTACCAGCGTGGCGGCCGATTTCCAGGCGTTTACCGCTTGCGTGAGTTCGAAGGCCACCGGCTGGGTACCGTGGTTGCGCAGCTTTGTCTCCACGGTGATCGACCGCAGATCGCGGCTGGGCGCCACCTGGATGCTCTCGATGGCCGGGTCGCCGCTGAGCGCCAGCGAGACGCTGTCAT
>CAZARO010000198.1:0-7808 GCA_964487165.1 uncultured Solibacteraceae bacterium
GGGAGTGGAAGCAGGTAGTGGGCGAGTCGTATTACATCCAACTGGGGAAGGACGACAGATTCGGTTGGACAGAGCCGGAAGGTAAGGTTTACCAGATCGCAGCGGACAACCTGCAAAGTTTGCGCGACGAGATTTATCGCGTCTGCTACCTCATGATCCAGGCGGGAGAGGCCGGCACGGGAGGACGCCAGTCAGCGGTGAGCAAACAGCTGGACTTTGCCACGACGGAAGAGGTGCTAAGGGCGTACGGCGGCACGGTCAAGGAAACGATGAAACAGACGCTCTGGGCCATCGCGGCGGCGAGACAAGACGGAGTTACGATCGACGTTGCGGGGATGGACGAGTTCGACATCAACGACTTAGGTACGGAGCTGGACGATGCGCAGAAATTATTGAGCCTGGGAATTGAGTCGAAGACGTTGAAGAAAGAAGTCCTTAAGAGACTGGCGCTCAAATACCTAAGTGACGCGCGGCAGGACATCAAGAACAAAGTAGCGCAGGAAATCGAAAGCGCAGAATAGGAGACTCATGGAAGGAATCGACATACAAGCGATCGTGCGGCAGGCAGTCCAGGAGTTCACCAATACCGAAAAGGCTCGCAGCGAACCGGCGTACAAAGCGGAGTTGGTGGAAGAGCGAAAGCGGCGGGAGCAGCTGGAGCGGCGGATGAACGAACTGGTGGCGGAGAACCAGCGGAGCCGCAAAACGGCAGAGGAAGCGGAACGCAGTTCGGCGGTGAGGGCGGAATTGCAACGGCTGGGGGTCGCGAAGATCGATCTGGCGTTTAAGGCGGTGCAAGACGGGATTGTGCGCACCGAGGATGGACGGTTGGTAGCTCGGGGCGATAACGGCGAGGTATCTGTCAAGGAGTATCTTACTGGCTTCGTGAACGAGAATCCGGAGTTTCTGCCGGCGCGCATTTCGGGAGGCACGGGGATGACAGCGACTCACAAAGCTCCGAATGGAGGCCGAGATGCGGTAAGCATCGAACAGATCCGGCCGGGTATGAGCGCGGAGGAGACGCAACGGGTACGAGAAGAAATCGTGCGCGTGGCGTCGCAGACCCTTCGGGGGCTGTAGGGAAGTTCCGGCTGACGAGCGGAAGGAGTCGCAGTAGCCGGCAAGAAGAGAGGAAGAAGGAGACAACATGGCAGCAATCACTTCAGCTAATGTGGCCAACGCGATTGTGAAGCTGGTGGCGGTGGACGCACTGCCGGTGCTGGTAGGGAACCTCGTAATGGGGAACCTGGTGGATCGCGATTATGAGCCAGCTCTGGCGCATGCCGGCGACACAATTAACGTACCGATTCCCCCTGTGATGCAGGCGAATAACATCCTCGAGGGCGGAACGGTACAGACACAAAATCCGAATCTGGGGAACGCCCAGATCGTCCTGAACACGCACGCGGAAGCGACCTTCCAGATTCCGGACGTAACTAAAGTGCTAGCAGTGCCGGACTTACTGAAGATTTACATGCAGCCGGCGGTGGCGGCGATCGCGCAGAAGGTGGAGAGCGATCTGCTCAATTTGTACGCCGGATTCACGGCCAACACGCCCGTGGGCACGCCGGGGACGGCAATCACAGAAAGCGTGATTGACGCGGCTGAGACGGCGCTCTTCCTATCGAAGATACCACCGACCGCGGAGAAGTACATTGTAGTGGACGCGGCAACTTATTCGGCATGGCGACAGATTCCACGGTTCAGCGAGTTTCAGACCGCAGGCGATGCGGGGTTGAAGGCGTTGATTGACGGGACCGTAGGCAAAATCAAAGACTTCTTCGTATTCCGCTCGCAGTTCGTACAATACACCGGAAGCAGCCCGGTGACGACGCACAATCTGGCATTCACGAGAGACGCGATCGGACTGGTGATCCGGCGGCTGCCACAACCGTTGCCGGGGACCGGGGCTATCGCGGAGTATGCCGAATTGGGTAACTTCGGGATGCGCGTAGTCATGAGCTATCAGCCGGACACGTTGGCGCAGCAATTCACGGTGGATATTCTTTACGGCTGCGGCATCTTGCGGAATACCTCGGCGGTGCAGGTAAATACCTAGGCAAGGGTTTTGGTCTTGAGGGAGACAGAAGCGGCCCCGCGGGTCCGATGGAGGGCAAGCGGCGGTGTGGAGTCTTCGACCTAGTCTCGGGGCAAATGTCGAAGGTTTACGAATCGGCTGACTAAGAATCCAGCGCCGCGCGGTGACGGCGGAGAGTAACTGCGGTACGGGGTGAGGCACGCGGTGGATGGCCTCGCCCCGGACTCCGGCGGTAGAGCCGGATGGGCATGCAAGAGGAGGATGGAATGGATGTAAAGACGTATTACCAGAAAATCCGCGACACGGAAACTACGATTACCAGTCCGTTTACAGTAGTGATCAGCCAGCAAACCGACGACGGGGGCAAGAAAGGGGTGCTGGTAGAAGTTTCGAAGCATTTGGCCGCAAAGATGGTGGTAGAGGGCTCCGCGCAGCTGGCGTCCGCCTCCCAAAGCGCGGCGTTTCAGCAGGCACAGGAAGCGGCGTGTAGGGCTGTGGAAGACGCTGCGGCGGCGGCGAAGGTGGAAGTCACGATGGTGTCCTCGGACGACTTCAAAAAGCTGACAGACGACATGAAAAAACTCAAGAGCGGGGCTAAAGTTACGAAAGAATAGGCGAAACGATATGGCTCTGTTCACGGACGGTCCTGTCTCAAGCATGGAAGACCTGACGGCACAGGACACACAGCTAATGAACGTAGCAAGCGTCGAGGGGATCGACGTGACGCAGAAGCTGGTTCTGGCGCAGCAGGAACTGGCGCTGGAGATTACGACGCTACTGAGCGGGTCGAGACGCGCCGAACAGGCATTCTGGCTGGCGGCCCAACCTACTATCGGCGACGTGGTAGTGACACCGGCGCTGAAGCTCTGGCACACATTCCGGACTCTAGAGATGGTGTACGAGGATGCGTACTCGAGCCAATTGAACGACCGCTACGCGGCGAAGCGCGAACAATTGCACGAGCGTGCGAAGTGGGCGTATGAGCGAATTCTGCTACTAGGGTTGGGGATCGCCTGGTTCCCGATTCCACGAGCAAGCGAGCCCCAAGTAGTAAGTGCGGCCGGCGGTCTGGCCAATGGGACTTACTACGTGTCGATGACCTGGATCAATGCGAAGAATGAGGAAGGCGCACCGTCCGTGGCGACACCCATCACAACCGCGGCGAGCACGTTCCTGGTGCAGCCGGCGACAGCGCCCGCGTGCGCTACAAGCTGGAACGTTTATGCAGGCATGGACAGCAATACGTTGGCGAGGCAGAACGAATCGCCGCTTGCGCCCGCACAGACATGGCTGCAGCCGAACACGATCGCGACGGGCGGAAGTGCGCCGGGCTGGGGACAATCACCCAATTACCTGATGGCCACGCCACGCATGATTTTGAGGGGCTAATGACGAACACAATCGGCAGCCTGATCGCGGGCCAAGCGATACAGCTTCTCACGGGCGCAAGCGGTGTCAATTCGTATCTGGGCGCATCGCTACAAGACAACGGACAGCCGTTGAATCTGAGTGCGGCGCAGGTGCGGGGGCAAAACGTTGCCCCGGATATCGCGGAGCAAAGCAACACGATGCAGTATCCGGCGATCAATGTTTACTGCGAGAAGATTGTTAACAACCTGGCGGAGAAATTCCGGGCGTTCTCCGGCCAAGTGCAGACGACGGTGGAGTTGCGGTACTCGCAGGACCGCTTGGACGGGCTCCAGGATGCGCTGGAGAACTACGCGGATGCAATCATGCAGGTGCTGAATGCTAACCGCGGAGACTGGGGCAACGGCATGTTCTATTGCGGCGAGTACCAGGCGGTATTCGGTGCCGTGAAGCACGGCGGAAAGAACTTTCTACAAGTGGCGAAGATCACTTTCGAGATTGGAGTGAGTAGAAGCTAAGCGACGGCGCCGCCTTTGATGGAAGACAGAAGTCAGGAGTCAGAAGACAGAATGGGCACGGGATTCCGCAACTGTAGCGGCTTGAAGCGTTGAAGTAGTGTTGTTTACCAATCAGGCGTCGAAGAACCTAATATGGCATCCTATATTTCCTCTAACGCAAACCGGTTTTACACCGCGCTGGAAAGCGCCTACGGGCAGGTCCCCACGATCACCGCGGCCAACCGGATTCCTGCCCTAAAACTGACACTTCGGCAGCAGCTGGAAGTGACGGACCGGAAAGACAAGACTGGCAGCCGCACATTTACCGGCCTGCCAACCGGTGGAAGGCGGCAAACCACTTTTGAAGTGCGGACGCTGCTGACGAACTGGCAGCAAGGGACGGCCAGCCCCGCTTACGGTCCGTTGTTCCAGGCCGCGCTGGGCGCCGCGCCGGCCTATTTCGCCGGCGGGACGGCGGCAAGCACTACGGGGAACGGCAGGCTGGCATTTGCAGCTCCGCACGGGCTTTCGGCGGGCCAGGCAGTGAGCAGCGGCGGAGAGATCCGGTTCGTAGCGGCGATCGTGGACACCAAGACAGTCCAACTCTGCGTCCCGTTCACCGTGCCGCCGGCGGCGGGCGCACCGGTGGGAGCAGCGCTCACATACATACCGACGACCGAACTGCCGAGCGTGAGTATCTTCGATTACTGGGACCCGGCAACGGCGGTCCAACGACTGCTATGCGGAGGGGCGGTGGACCAAATGGAGATCGACCTCAATGGCGATTATCATGAATTTCGCTTTAGCGGGCAGGCGCAAGACGTAGTGGACAGTGCGAGCTTCGGCAGCAGCTCCGGGGGCGCCGCTCAGCTTCAGAGCTTTCCCGCCGAGCCGACTGTGAGCGCCTTCGACTATACCATTGTGCCCGGCAACCTTGGGGAAGCGTGGCTGGGGACTTCGCCGACGCAGTTCTTCACCATTACGTCGGCATCGGTGCTGCTCAAGAACGGATTGGATACGCGATTCAAGGAGTTCGGATCGAGCCTTCCACAGGCGATCGCCCCGGGCGAGCGGAGTGTGACGGCGGCGTTCGAGCTATACAGCCAAAACGACGCCTACACGCCGGGACTGTATCAGGCGGCGCGGCAGCAATCGCCAATTAGTGCGATGTTCCAATTGGGTGAGTCGCAGGGACAGTTAGTGGGGGTTTACTTACAGAGTGTAATCCCGGTGGTGCCGGAATTCGACGATAGCAAGAACCGGTTGCAGTGGAAATTTCGCTCGTCGAGGGCGCAGGGAACGGTGAACAACGAGATCGCGGTGGCGTTTGCGTAGTGAGGAGTGCGGTTCGATGAGCTATGACAGTGTGGCCATAGTGGAGTCGCAAGTAGCTAGCGGGGTAACGTTTACCGTGGCGAAGATGTCGTTCGGAAGACGTACGGAGCTGATGCGGCAAGTGCGCGAGTTGGCTCGCAGGATGGAGTTTCTGGAAGCGGGACAGGATCCCGGGCAGAAGATGGATGCCGCGCTGTTACGGGTCGAGATCGACCGGCTTTACGTGAGATGGGGTTTGCGGGCGGTCTCGGGACTGCAGGTAGATGGAGTAGAGGCCACACCGGAATCGCTGGCGGAGGCTGGGCCGGAGGAATTGTTCCGGGAGGCAGTGGCAGTGGTGCGAGCACAAACCGGGCTGACCGCGGAAGAACGAAAAAACTGATTGTCGCCTTCCACTTTGAATTTTCCAACCAGGCCGGTTGGAGGTGCGACGCGTGCCGGAAATCCGGCCTGGAGAGAAAGCGGCGCTGTGGGTGGCTTCCGGCCGATGCGAGGGCGCCGGCAGGATTGGTGTGGGCGCGAAGGAATGTGGTGCTCGATACATGCCCAAAGCCTTATATCACCGCGGAGAGCCAATCGCTGATGGAAGAGTTCTTCGTGCGGCGGCGGTTGCGGGGGTTCGATGGCGAAGAACTTAGCGCTCGCCAAGTGGAGGCATTCGTGATTTTGGAAAAGGAACTTGCGGCGGAGATGAACGGTGGCCGAGAAAGCGCCGGACGCTACCCGGCCCCAGCGAATAGTTTGGTGAACGACTTCTGAAATGGCAACTTTTCCTCGGTTAAAAACCGGTGCGGTAGCGCAGTATCCGGCCACAAAATCGCTCCGCTTCCAAAACCAGACGATTCGATTCCTGGACGGCAGCGAGCAACGCTATCGCGATGCGGTGGGCCCTCTGCACCAATGGGCGATCCAATTGAGTGACTTGGACGAGAGCGAGATGTCGGCGTTCGGACAGTTCTTCGAAGAGAGCCAGGGGCGGCTGGGAAGTTTCGGATTTACGGACCCGTGGGACGGAACGCAATACCCGAACTGCAGCCTTGCGAGCGACGAGTTGGCCTTGAGTTCACTCGGAGAAATGCGCGGGAAAACGTCGCTAACAGTAGTGGAGAATCGGGGCTAGTAATGCTGGTGTATCCACAGCTTCCGACCGGCGCCCTGGCCCAATTTCCTGTCCAGAGCCGCCAGATGATGCGAACCCTGGTCAATACGGCAGCCGATGGGACGGTAATAAAGTTGGCGGACCCGGGTGCGGCATCGATGGAGTGGCAACTAAGATATGCCGCGCTGAGCGACGCGGAACTGGCGACCCTGCTGCAATTTTTCACGGCGGCCGAGGGAACGCTCAACAGTTTCACATTCGTAGACCCGACGGCGAACCTGCTGGCATGGAGCGATGACCTCAGCAATGCGGTTTGGGACGCAGCGCCGTTCCTTGCCAGTACCGCTGCAATCGGCGACCCGGCAGGCGGGAACAATGCGTGGCAAGTGGTGAATTCGGGAGCGGCGGCCCAGGACTTATCGCAAACCCTGACGGCGCCCGGTGGGTATGTTTACTGTTTCAGCGTATACGCTAAGTCCACAAGCCCCACGACGTTCACGCTGCTGATCGGAAGTAACCGCTACGACCAGAACATCGGTCCCGGCTGGCAGAGATTCGCTTGCACGGGGACATCGGCCCCGACGGCCTCGGCGGTGACTTTCGGGATAGAGTTGGGGCCGGGCGCAGTCGTCGATGTGTACGGTTTGCAAGTGGAATCGCAAGACAGTCCATCCCTTTATAAAGCGAGCACGACCGGCGGGTGCTACGAAAATGCCCGGTTGCGCGACGATACACTCTCACTTACGACAACAGACGTGAATCACCACTCGGCGACGGTCAATATTTTCTATGCAAGCAATCTCTGATCTGAAAGAACAGAACGTCACCGACACGCCCTTAATCGTTTTTGACTGCCTCTTGTCCAACGGGCAGGCGGAACACTGGTGTACCCACGGCGTAACGGCGGGAGGGAATAACTACTCAGCCCGCGTGATCCAGCATAGCGCCTTCGACATTCAGACCGCCTCAGACCAGGGAGTTGACGGCAGCCCGCAGATTTCGATCCTGCTGGCCAACGCTGACTCGCATTTTTCGGAAGTCGAACGTTCAGTTGGCTGGAAGGGAGCGCAGATCACGGTGGGAGTGCTGTTTTACGATCTGCCGAACAACGCTGCGCTGACTGACACCACAGTAGTCTTCCAGGGCATCTGCAATCCGCCGAACCGCAGCGATGAATCCACCTTTCGACTGACTGCCATCAATCGCATGAGCCTGCAGCGGGTTTTTCTGCCCGAGGTGCAGATCGAGCGCCGCTGCCCCTGGCAATTTCCATCCACTCCCGCCCAACAGACAGAAGCAGTGGATGGCGGAATCAACGGCAAGTACTCGCGATATTACCGCTGCGGCTATTCGGCCGGACTCCCTGGCGGCACAGGCAATCTTAACGGGGCAGTACCTTACACCGAGTGCGGATACACACGCACCGATTGCCAGGCACGCGGGATGTTCACGCGCTTCGGAGGCCTGGAAT
>CAZARO010000199.1:0-7801 GCA_964487165.1 uncultured Solibacteraceae bacterium
GCCGCATAGTTTTCCCACTTTCGGGCATCTGCGTAAATAGTGGGGCGGACGCCCGCGTCCGCGGCCGACCCCCTGGTCGGCCTCTTCTTGCCCCGAGCGCCCGAATCCACAGAAGGAGCGGGACGAGGGCGTCCCGCGCAGGCCAGGGGGCCTGCCCTACTTGATTTCCGCAGAATCTCGCCCTTGGAAAAACTATGCGGCATTAGGATGCCATCCTGCCCCACTTGGGACGCCCTTGGAAAGCTGAAAGCTCCCTCTCACCGCGCGTTCAGATCGATTCCCAACTTCTTCAACTCCTCCGAGTAGTAGCGCTGGTGGAGCAGGTCCCACTCCTCGCTGCCCTCGGGGATTTCCCGTTTCTGCGTGCGGATTTTATCGCGCGCCGCGCGGTCCACTTTGTCCTCCGCCTGCAGCAGCTCCGTCATGATGCGCAGAATTTCCAGCCGGACGTTGTTGGTGTTCTTGTCCTTCATGCGCAGGTCGCGATTCTTGCGCAGCATGTCCACCAGCTTGTGGGACATGTCGGTGACCTTGTCGCGCGACAGCTTCATAGCGTCGCCCGTGTCGCGGCCGGAGGCGCGGATCACCTTGCGCTGCGAGATGAGCGTGTTCTTGATGCGGCGAAACATCTCCGAATAGCTGACGCCTTCGCGGCGCATGTACTCGGCGTATTGGCTGAGAAGGTCGCGCACTTCGTCGTTGAGGCGGTCTTCGACGGCGAGTTCGTCCGTGATGACGACCGCGATTTTCTCCGCGACCGCATCGGGAGACGAGGTTTCAATCACCCCGGCGGTGAGTCTCTTCACGAGTTGTTTGGAGATGTAGGTAACGAATTCTCTGGCAAGCAGCATGCTGTAAGAAGCGAAAACGTAGTTTATCACGTATAGGATATCAGTCTGAGGCGCGTGCTGTGGAGCGCTATAATTCTCAGATGATTCGAACCGCCGTCCTCCTCTTTACCGGCGCGCTGGCGCTGCTGGCGCAAACCCCCACTATCGATCAGTCCCTGAGCATGAAGTCGGTCAGCGGCGCGCAGATTTCGCCCGATGGCCGGTACGTTGCGTATACCGTGCAGCAGGCTAACTGGGACGACAACGAGTTCGTCACCCAAATCTGGATCGCGGTGGCGGCAACCGGCGAACGCTACCAGCTTACCAGCGGCAAGAAGGGCGGCAGCGGACCGCAATGGGCTCCGGATTCACGCCGCCTGGCGTTTACCAGCGAGCGCGACGGCAAGCGCCAGATTTACGTGATCTCGCCGGCGGGCGGCGAGGCGGCGCAATTGACTGCGGAAGAAAACGGAGTCGGTTCCATGGCGTGGTCGCCGCTGGGAGACGCTATCGCCTTCACCTCCACCGGGCCGGAATCCAAGGCGCGCAAGGACCGCAAGGAGAAATACGGCGAGATCGAAATCATCGGCGGCGATTACGTGATGAATCATCTGTGGCGTGTCTCCGTGCCCGCCGAGATACCGTCGGACGCGAAGAAACTGCCCAAGGCGGAAGCGCTCACCTCGGGCGAGAGCTTCAATGTGACCGGCTTTTCGTGGGCGCCGGATGGCAAGCGGATCGCTTTCAGCGCCGCCAAAGATCCCGACCTGGGATCGCAGGATACGGAGCAGATCAGCGTCCTGGACCTTTCCGATTTACACGTCAGGAAGCTGACCGAAATGAGCGGGCCGAACACCCGTCCCAAATGGTCGCCGGACGGGAAGCAAATTGCGTTCGTGACGGCCAACGGGCAGCCGTTCTTCTTTTTCTCCAACCGCTATATCGCGACCGTCCCCGCCGAGGGCGGCAAGCCCAAGGTGCTTACCGAGACGTTCGACGAGGATGCCAACCTGGTGGACTGGGGACCCGACGGCATCTATTTTACGGCGCTGCAACGCACCTACGCGCACATTTTCCGCCTGGATCCCGCCAGCGGCGCGGTGCGGCGCGTCAGCGGTCCGGACCACTTCAACGCCTCCGAGGCGACATTCACCATGGACCATAAGACGCTGGCGGGCGTGGGCGCCGCGCCCAATCGTTTTGCCGAGATCTACGTCTCCCAGGTGGGCGACTTCGTGCCCAAATATCTCTCCGACGTGGGCGCGCAGTGGAAGGATTTCAAGCTGACCACGCGTGAAACGATTCAGTGGAAGTCCTCCGACGGCGCCGAGGTAGAAGGCATCCTCATGAAGCCGGCGGACTACGATGCGTCGCGCAAATACCCGTTGCTGGTAGTGATTCATGGCGGGCCCACCGGTGTCGATACCGCCGTATCGTCGGCCGACCGCTACTACCCGATCGAGCGATTCGCCGCCAAGGGAGCGTTGGTTCTGAAGCCGAACTATCGCGGCTCGGCCGGGTACGGCGCGAAGTTCCGGGCGCTCAATGTGCGCAATCTGGGGCTCGGGGATTATGCCGACGTGATCTCCGGGGTCGACTCCCTGATCGCCAAGGGCCTGGTGGACAAGGATCGCGTGGCGGCGATGGGATGGAGCGAAGGCGGGTATATTTCGGCTTTCATCACCACTTACAGCGACCGCTTCAAAGCGGTGTCGGTGGGCGCGGGAATCTCGGATTGGATGACCTATTACGTGAATACCGACATCCATCCGTTCACGCGCCAGTACCTGAAGGCGACGCCGTGGGAAGATGCGGAAATCTATCGCAAGACTTCGCCCATCACGTATGTGAATCGGGCGAAGACGCCCACGCTGATTCAGCAGGGCGACCAGGACAAGCGCGTTCCGCCGCCCGATTCGTATGAGTTGTACCAGGCGCTCAAGGATCGCGGCGTGCCCGTGAAGCTGGTTTTTTATAAAGGCTTCGGGCACCCCATCAATAAGCCCAAACAGCAGCGCGCGGTGATGGAAGAGAATTACGATTGGTTCAGCAAGTACATTTGGGGCGAGTAAGGCGTCGGGGCTGCGCCCCGAGTATTCCTTCGGAATATGGGAGACAGAAGTCAGAAGTCAGCAGACAGAATGAAAACCTGGCCCCGCAAAGGTCTATCGCGGGAGCCGCTCCTCCGCCCTCCTGCATCCTGAAGGGCCGCTTCTGACTCCTGAGGGAGCTGCAATATTCGGCTGATTGACCGCTCCCTCGCGGTCGCGGCTCGGTAGGCTCTGGCAAACCCAGAGGCGCCATTCCGAGCCGCGCGCGCAAGCAAGCGGTTCTTCGAATATTGCAACTCCCTCAGGAGACAGAATGAAAACCTGGCCCCACGCTCCCGGGGTTGGCGAGGCTCTGCTGCCTTGGCTCAGTCGTACACGAAGTGCAGCACCTTTTTGAGGTCTTCCCAAGCTTCGCGCTTGCCCTCCGCGTTGTATCCGCGCAGCAGGAACGAGGGGTGGTAAGTCACCATCACGGGGATGTCGCGCCACTTAAACCACTTTCCGCGCATCTTGGTGACGCCTTCTTTGTGTCCGGTAATCGCCTTCGCGGCGGTGCCGCCCAACACGCAGATAGCCTTGGGCGCGATGGTCACCAGCTGCCGATAGAGAAACTGGCCGCAGATTTCCATTTCGTCCGGCTCGGGCGTGCGATTGTCGGGCGGACGGCACTTCACCACGTTGCAGATGTAAACATCTTCCCTCCGGAGATTAATCCCCTCTTTCTTCGCCGTGCCCTCAATCATCTGGGTGAGCAGTTGACCGGCGCGGCCCACGAACGGAATACCCTGCGCGTCTTCATCGGCGCCCGGACCTTCGCCGACGAAGACCAGCGGGGAGCGCTCATTGCCCACACCGAAGACGATGTTGTGGCGCCCTTCATGCAAGCGGCAGCGATGGCAATCGCCGATATCCTGCAGGATCTGGAGCAGCGATTCGGAAGGTGGGGCGGGCTTCAGCCCGCCGTCCGGCGCCTTCGCGGGTTCCGTGGCGCGTACGGTTTTGGCCGCGGGTGCGGTCTCCGCCGCGGGCGCGCTTCTCTTGTAGACCGTCTTGATGCCAAGGTCCTGGTAAAACTCGAGATATTGGCGGAGTTGGTCAGCGTCCATCGGCGGCATGAATTTCCAGTCGCAGGTGAAGCAACTGGTCGAAAATGCGGTCGGCAATTTCGCGTTTGGAGGTGCGAGGCAGGGGAATGGTCTCGCCGGTGCGCGTCACCAGCGTGACTTCGTTCTGGTCGCTCTCAAACCCGCTATCGGCTCCGCCCACCAGGTTGGCCACCACCATATCGCAGTTCTTGGATTCCAGCTTGCGCCGCGCCTCCTGCACCAGGTTCTGGGTTTCCGCGGCGAAGCCGATCAGCAGGCGGTCGCCCTTCTTGCGGCCCAGTTCGGCCAGGATGTCGGGCGTCGGATCCATTTCGAGGGAGATGCGCGCGGCGGTCTTCTTGACCTTCTGGTCGGGCACTTTGCTCAAATGGAAATCGGCCACCGCCGCGGCCTTGATCACGATGCTGGCGGGCGCGAGGTTTTCCATCACCTTCTCGCGCATTTCAGCCGCGGTGTGTACGTGGAGCACTTCCACCCCGCGCGGAGGCGCCAGATGCACGGGCCCGGAGACCAATACCACGTGCGCGCCGCGTGCCACCGCGGCCTCCGCCAGCGCGTAACCCATCTTGCCGCTGGAGCGATTGGTGATATAGCGGACCGGGTCGAGCGGCTCCTGCGTGGGTCCGGCGGTGAGCAGCACATGCTCGCCGTCAAGGTCGTGGCGGCGTGGCAGTTCGCTGAGGATGGCGGCGGCGATGGCCTCGGGGTCGGCCAGCCTGCCGGGGCCGGTCATGCCGCAGGCCAGATAGCCGCTGTCGGGCTCGACAATGCGGTGGCCGCGGCGGCGCAGGGTTTCGAGATTGGCCTGCGTGGCGGGATGCTGCCACATGTTGACGTTCATGGTTGGGGCAATCACCACCGGGCCGGTGAAGGCCAGATAGAGCGTGGTGAGAAAATCGTCCGCCAGCCCGTGGGCCATCTTGGCGATCAGGTCGGCGGTGGCGGGCGCCACGGCGAGGACGTCGTTCTCCTGCGCGACGGAGATGTGTTCGATGGCGCTTTCGATAGCGAAAAGGTCGGTCAGCACTTTGCGGCCGGTGAGCGCGGCGAAAGTCAGGGGTTGGATGAATTCCTGCGCGGCGCGGGTCATCACCGCCTGCACTTCATGACTCTGCTGCATCAACAGTCGCGCCAGTTCCGCGGATTTGTAGGCGGCAATTCCGCCTCCGATGCCTAGGATTATCCGCATAGAAGATTCACCACAGAGGCGCAGAGACACACAGAAAAAACAGGGGAAATGGCTGACAACGTAATAGAGGGCACCTCGTCTTCCCGTAGTCGGGAGGGCACAGAGAACCCTTGCAAGGCAAATGCGAACGGCCGGGAGCCGATCGCTGCTAGCTCACGGCTCTTTCTGGTTGGCACAGGGCGTCTGATGTGGGGCAGGATGGCATCCTGCGGCCGATTGGCAATCGGCCTTCCGCTCTGTCGGGGCGGGTTGCCAGGGGTACCCTCTGGGTCTCGCAGGTTGGCAATCTGCCGCACTTGGCTTCTTAAAGTTCCGGACTCCATGGATAGCGCCGCAGGCGCGTCAGGGTTGCTGAGAACTGAAAGCTTGCGGCTCGGCCGCATCGTGTCTCTATGTCTCTCTGGTGAACTATTTTCTCCGGGACGCACTGGGCTGCGCTCCAAAACCTGGGGGACTACACTGGGGGTTCGACCGGCGTCATATCCGGCGCGTGTCCGGTGAGCGAGTACTTCACCAGGCCCCGGCGCACCTCTTCGGCGGCGATCACGGTGGGTTTTTTCGACGACGTGGGCAGCACCGGACGTGCGCCGCCCTGCAACTGGCGGGCGCGTTTGGCCGCTACGATGATGAACCGGTAAGTGCTCTGCTCGGGGTCGTCCGGAAGGGTGCAGTGCGCGTTGTTACGGGGTGGGGCTTTGTCAGCCATCTTATCGCTTCCTTTTTCAATCTTTAAATGTATCCAGAATGGGCTTGATCTGATCTTCGATGCGGTCTCGCCGGATTCGCTCGGCGCGTACGATCGCGCTCAAAACGGCGTCCGATTCCGGCAACTCGCGATTGATCAGAACATAATCGTAGTCTTTGTACTTTTGAATTTCCACGGCCGCTTCCCTGAGCCGTCTTTGAATTACATCCTCCCGGTCTTCGCCGCGGGCGCGAAGCCGGTCCTCCAGGATCTTACGCGACGGGGCCAAAACAAAGATGCTAACAGCCTCGGGGACGCGATCCCTCAATTGTCTCGCACCTTGCACGTCGATGTCGAGTACCAGATCCCGCCCGGCGGCGCGGGCCGCTTCCAGGATTCCCTGGTGGGTTCCGTAATAGTTGCCAAATACCTGAGCCCATTCGAGAAACTCGCCGCGTGCGTTCATCGCCTCGAATTCCTCGCGGGTCACGAAGTGGTAGCTCTCGCCGTCTATTTCGTGCCCCCGCAGCGGGCGAGTGGTATAAGACACGGAGAACATCAGCCCCGGCACGGTGGCCATCAAACGCGTCACCAGCGTCGATTTCCCCGATCCGGACGGGGCGGAAATAATAAAGATAGTCGTCATTCTAAATTTAGCGACTGCTCGCGAATTTTATCCACTTCCGACTTCGCCGCCAGCGCCAGCTCCGTGATCGTCAAGCCGAGATCGCCCAGGCCGCCGGTCTTCGACAGCACCGTATTGGCTTCGCGGTTCATCTCCTGCAAGAGAAAATCGAGGCGCTTGCCCACTTCCCCTTGCCCCGCCAGGATCTCGTCCAGCTGTCCGGCGTGGGTCCGCAGGCGCACCAGTTCCTCGGCGATGTCGCTGCGGTCGGCCAGGATAGCGGCCTCCTGCGCCAGGCGTTGGGGGTCGATGCTGGCGGTATGCAGCAGGTCGGCCAGCTTCTCCCGCAGGCGCTTGAGAAATGCCGGAACGGCGCCGGCGCGGATCTCGTCCATGCGTGTCACCAATTCGCAGATGTTGCGGCAGCGCTGGCGCATTTCCTGTGCGGTGGTCGCCCCTTCGCGCTCCCGGAACGCGTTGAGCGCGGCGACCGCCTCGCCGGCCGTTTCCAGGATGGCTTTGGCCAGAGGCTCGCTGATTTCGGCGTCCTCGCCGCCGGTTCCCAGCATGCCGGGGATGCGCAGCGCAGCGTTCAGGTCGGGTTGCTGGTTGGAGATCTTATACAGGTCGGCGGCTTCGCGAAAGGCGTTCATGTAGAGCGCCAGCAAAGGCCGGTTCAATCCCGTCGAGTCGACCGTGGTGCGTACCAGGGAGAGATTGATCTGCACGTGGCCGCGCGCCACCCCAGCCTTGATGACGCCGCGGATCTCGTTTTCCAAAGCGTCGAGTTCCGGCGGCAGGTGGAAGTGCAGGTCCAGACCGCGATGGTTGACGCTCTTCAGGCTGAAGATAATCTCGGTATCTTCGGCGATTTTTCTCACCCGGGCGAAGCCGGTCATGCTGCGCAGGCTCACGAATTCACCATTTCACCACCTGGACGGATTAATTCACTACAGAGGCACAGAGGAACACAAGAAAAGTCAGAGCTCACAGAGGTGGCGGAGGGCACAGAGTTGGCACTCACCTTCCAGCGAGCCGTTAATCGGTCCGGACCTTTTTTCTCTAGATTTCCTCCGTGTCTCTGCGCCTCTGTGGTGAATCCCTGTTTTTCCTCGTTCTTCGTTGGCTGCGACGATCGCGCACGGAGCCGCGACGATTGTCGCGAACTGAAGGCGCTGAGACGCTGATCCCCCAGAGGATCTTCCCTCTGTGGCCTCTGCCACCTCTGTGCCCTCCGGTTTGGACTTTGTTTTCCTCCGTGTCTCTGCGCCTCTGTGGTGAATCCCTGTTTTTCCTCGTTCTTCGTTGGCTGCGA
>CAZARO010000200.1:0-7796 GCA_964487165.1 uncultured Solibacteraceae bacterium
TGGCCTTCGACCACGATTGCCGCGAGGGCATCTGCGGCATGTGCGGCTGCATGGTCAACGGCGTGGCGCACGGCCCCCTGCCCGAAACCACGCTGTGCCAGCTCCACATGCGCTATTTCAAGGATGGCGACGAGCTGTATCTCGAGCCCTGGCGCGCCAAGGCGTTCCCCGTGGTGAAAGACCTGGTGGTGGACCGCACCGCCTTCGACCGCATCATCGCCGCCGGCGGATTTGTCTCCGTCTCCACCGGCAGTGCGCCCGACGGCAACGCCGTGCTGGTTCCCAAAGATAATGCCGAGCGGGCCATGGACGCTGCCGCCTGCATTGGCTGCGGCGCCTGCGTGGCCATGTGTCCCAACGCTTCCGCGTCGTTGTTCATGGCGGCGAAAATCGCCCATCTCGCGCTGCTGCCGCAAGGCCAGCCGGAGCGCGAGCAGCGCGTCACCGCCATGGTGGCGCAAGCCAACCAGGAAATCTTCGGGAGCTGCACCAACATGGGCGAATGCGAGGCCGTCTGCCCCAAGGGCATCAAGCTCGAAAACATCGCCCTCATGAATCGCGATTTCCTGCGCGCCAATTTCGCTGGACGAGTCGGAGTGGAAGCCGATTAGAGTCCGCGCGATCCCGCAGAAGTGAGGAGCAGCAATGGACCAGTACGGTTTGACGCGGCGTGGATTCGCCGCCGTATGCGCCGCGGCCGGCGTCGCCCGTCTCCATGCGCAGGAGCCCCCGGTAGTCTTCCCCGGAGCCGATGAGAAGACGCCCTCGCGCGCCGAATATTTCTCCTGGATCAACAATACCTGGGAGGGATCGACGGAGACGCAAACCCTCGCCGGCCTGGATTTCTTCCGCTGGCTGCGCGACGAGTACGGCATGCAGCTGGATCTCTATGCGCTCGATTCGGGCAACATAGACGGCCTGCAGAGTTACGGCAACATGGATTCGCCGCGCTTCCACCAGAGGTACCCGAACGGGTTCGGCACCTTGTCCCGCGCGGCTGGAAATTTCGGCTGCCGCATGGGTCTCTGGATGGGGCCGGATGGTTTCGGCGATACCCCCGAGCAGGAGCGTGCCCGCACCGAAATGCTGGTCGGCCTGTGCCGCGACCTGCACTTCGGGCTGTTCAAGATCGACGCCGCCTGCGGGCAGTTGCGGCCGTCCAAGCAGGACGCTTTCGCCCACATGATGACCGAGTGCCGCAAATATGTCCCCGACCTCATCCTGCTGAACCATCGCCTCAACCTGGGCACCGCCCTGCCGCACGCCACGACATTCTTATGGGAAGCCAAGGAGACCTATATCGATGTCCACATGCCCAACACCGGCACCGCCCCGCACCATCGCGCGGGCGCGCTCTCTCGCGGCCTGGTGCCCGGATTGCAGCGGCTCGCTGAGGATCACGGCGTGTGCCTCTCCTCCTGTCTCGACTTCTGGGAGGACGACCTGGTCCTGCAGGCCTTCAACCGTTGCCTGATTCTGGCGCCCGAAATCTATGGCAACCCATGGTTCCTGCGGGACGACGAGTTTCCCAAGATGGCGCGCATTTATAACCTGCATCGCCGCAATCGCGTCATTCTGGTCAGCGGAATCGAGATCCCGGAAGCGCGCTACGGGCCATTCGCGGTGTCGCGCGGCGACCAGCGCACGCGCTTTATCACGCTGCGCAATCTGACCTGGACTCCCATACCGTACAAGGTCGCTCTCGACTCCTCCATCGGACTCGCCAGTGGCGCCAGCGTGGAACTTCGCCGCCTGCACCCCTCCGAAAAGGTTCTCGGCAAGTATCCGTACGGCGCGGAAGCGGAGGTGGAAGTGCTGCCCTTCCGTTCCTGCCTCTTGATGGTTTCGACTGCCGCGGTTCCGGAGATCGCCGTCACCGGCTGCGATTACGAGGTCGCGCGCGATACGCCCGGCAAGCCGGCCATCGTGAAACTGCTCGGCATGCCGGGTACATCGGCTTCTATTTCTCTCGCCGCGGGCGAACGGAAGTTCAGCGCTGCCACCATCGATGGCAAACCCGCCGACGCGCTGGTAACCGGGAGCGCCATGAAGATCGAATTCCCCGGGCCGGCACTGCGCCAACCGTGGCATCGCAGACTCGGCCGGATGGAACCCGTCAGCGCGCCGGCGGACGCGGAAGCGCTCTACGAGGCCACCTGCTTCGCCGCCGACAACAACGCGCTGGAGGTGCGGTCGCTGCTGCGTTCCGGCCCCACTCGCATCCCCGCGGTGGAGCGCATGCGCGGACTCTTCTTCGATGGCCCGGACTTCGTGGACAAAGGCGTCTGGGACAAGAACCTGTTCGACGGCCGCGACGATACCGTCTTCCGCGCGCGCAAGCCGGGCGGCCTGCTGCGCATCGACTTCGCCGAAGCCATCGCTCTCGACCGGGTGACGGTGCGGACGCGCGCGGAGGGCCAGTCGGCACCGGCCGCCATCGCGCGAGTGGAGGGCTCATCCAACCTCGCCGCTTGGACGCCGCTGGAATTCCGCGTCGAAGACGGAGTCATCGCGGTAGATCTCGGCGGTAAGGGCAAGCTGCGCTATCTGCGTATCGACCCCGCGCCGGCCACCACGGTCGCGGTCGACGCCGTGGCTCAAAGTGGATCGCCGGACCACACGAAATGGCGGGCGTCCAACATGTTTGCCAGATACACGCCGGCGGCCGCCGCGTGGTCGCTGTCGTTTCGCATTCCGGAGGCGCCCAAGGGCAGCTACCTGGCCATCCCCATTGGCGGCAATCACGGCAAGGAAGGCGCGTATGCCGCCATCCGCGTGGACGGCCGGCCCACGGGTTGTCCGGACCGCGCCGTCTCATTCGCCAGCAACGTTTGGGAATACCAGAATTACGAGGCCGATAGCGGCTACACGTACTTCTGCCCGCTGACTCCGGCCATGGTGGGCAAGCCGCTGGCCGCGGTGGTGCTTTCCCGCACAAGTGCGGAGCTTACGCCTGAGGTGTGGATTACGGCCTATCCTGTGCCGTTTGAAGCCAAGGAACTGGTCTTGCGGTAACTGTCCACCAAGGTGTACTTGTGCCCGCTCCGCATTGCTGCCTACGCTGAAGTATGCCCAGTGTCCTGGTTATCGTTTTGGCCCTCATATTTGCCGGCAGTATCGCCATCCTCATGAAATGGGAGTACCGGCGCTTCCGGCGAAGGCAGCCCGCGTGTCCGAAAGTATTGACCCGGGATTCTGAGCCGGAGCGCGCGTATACCGCGCCGCGTGAGCACGCCACCAGGCGCGCATTCGAACACGACGGCGGACGGCGGTAATCTTAATTCCCGTTATCTGGGCGCCCACCAGAATTTTGTTCGCTTTGAGGCGGGCTCTGTCCCAAATGGCGGGGCAGCGGCCCGACTGCCGGACGCATACGCCATCGCCATTCTGACTTCACGGACCCGAAGGGGCCGCTTCTGACTCCTGACTTCCATATCCCGCAAGGATATCAAGGGCGTTGCCCTTGGCTCGGTTTTGGCCTTTCGTGGGGCAGTCAATTCTGGCTGTGCCCAGAGGGCGCCCACGGCTTTCAGCCGGCCTCGCCGTCACGAGTCGGACTCTTTCGGGCTTTGCTGCACGATGCCTGCGAGACACGAAGCCGGAGAAAATACTTGCGAACTCGTGAGTGGTCTGTTCCGATTCAGCGGCGGCCTGAAAGGCCGCCTGCAGGCACGATTGCCTGCCCCACTGGACAGCCGACTACAGGCTATAAATGGCCAAAGCCCAGATCAAGGGCGGAGCCTTTGGTTAATTTGCGAAGCAGCCGTTGCCGAGGGCGGCGTTCAGTTCGATCTGGATGTCGAGGACGTTGACTGCCCCACTGCCGCTCAGATCGTTGAGTGGCTTTTGCACCCCGAGTGCTTCGTTTATGAGGGCCTGCACATCCAGCACGTTCGCTACGCCATCCCCGTTGACGTCGCACGCCAGGATAGTATTCACGAAGACCCCGGTTACCGACTTAGGCGTGTTCATGATTACCGATACCGTGTTGGTAGTTCCGGACGCATCGCCGCTCCACGAACTGAACACCCATGGCGACGTGGGAATCGCCATCACCGTCACCTCGGCTCCGGAATTGTAGTAACTCCCCGACACCGGGCTTACGCTGCCCGCTACCGACGAACTGGCCGCCGTGGTCAACTGGTATTGCGCCGTGAAGCTGGCGGTGTAAGTGGCCGCGCCGCCACCCACGGTGATGTTGTGGCTGGCCGCTCCGCCATCGCTCCAGCCGCTGAAGACGTACTGCGCGCCCGCCGGCCCGGGCTGCGTCGTGGCCGCCGCAATGGTATGCTGCCCCTGCGGCAGGTTGAGAAATTGCGTCGCCGTCTGCGTCGCCCCGCCATCCACGCTGAACTGCAGCCCCGGAGGATTGGTCTGAATGGTGATGCCGCCATTGAGGTCCACCCGAACCACGCTGTAAGGCGGTACGGGTATGGGGTTGGCGGAGCTCGTCGTCTGGATAGTAATGGGGCTATCGGTGGTCGAATTATTCAGCGTGCTCGGATCCGTGCCGGTGATGAACTCGACGGGTAGCGATCCGGCGGCCGCCGACCCGTTCAGATTCACCGTCACCTGATGGGCCGTAGCGCTCTTGTTGGTGATGACCACGCTCTGGTATCCCGCGCTGCCGGCATAGGCCTGCGCATAAAGTGCCGGGATTTGCCCCAGCCCGGTGGCTGCCACGGTAGCTCCGCCGGTAACGGTGGTAGCGTACACCTGGGTGGCATTGCGCAGTACGCCGTTCAGGACGGCCACTCCCTCGGCCTGCGCGGCTGGAAAAAAGCCGTAATCGAGCGTCGCCGTGTCGATCGAAGTTCCATTGTTATAGGCGGTCTGCACGTCATTAAAATGCCGGTCGTTGGCATTGATCCCATACGTGGAGGAGAGTGCGTGCATCCCCACATGCAGCATCGAAGGCACGGTCGACATCCGCATGATGAACTCCGCGGCGTAGATGGCTCCGTACAAAGTTCCGTCGGTGAGCGACGGATTGTTGCCCAGGGCGCCGCCGGTAGGGTTGAATTCGGAGATCAGGAATTTGGTGCCCGGTGGATTCAGCGGCGCCACGTGGGAGGTAACGTAGCTCGCGGTGTTGGAATACAGATTCGCGTTTTCATCGGTCATCCATTGGGTGAAATCGGTGCCCGAGGTTTCCGCTCCATAAAAATGGTACGTGATGGCGTCCCAGTACGGCGGGCTGTAGCTCGCGACCGACGAATCCCATTTCGGCTCGGGGTTTCCCGGGTCGGAAAAAAACAACGCCACCACGGCATTCGGATCGGCGGCCTTGATGGCGTCGCGATACGGCTTCATCTGGGTTGCGTAATCCTTGCCTGATTGAAAGAACAGCGGCACGAAGAAGTACGGTTCGTTGCACAACTCCCAGACCGCAACCGGAATGCTGTTGGCCTTCGCGAACGCCGCCATCTGGCCGGCCGACTCCGGAGTGTCGGTGTAACCGTTGACGACCGCGATCACCTGCGCGCCCAGGAAGTTGGCTTCATTGCCGACGTCGAGGAACTGATGGCCCCCTTTGCCGGCCATTTCCCCAATGCTGGCCGTGAGCGTCGACTCAAAGGACGTGGTTTGAAACTGCAAGACCGCGGAAGGTATCATGAGCCCGGTCTGCCAACTGAACGCATCGCTGGCAATGCCCGCGGGGTACCGGATCCAGCCGGGTGAGACCTGCCCGGCCACGGCGTTGAGATGGTAATCGTAGGGTTCGTAAGACGCAGCCCCTTCGTAATTGAATCCGCTGAAGCCGGCGTTGAGCGGCGTGGGCTGCGCGGTAACGATGTCAATCGTGGCTGTCGCCTGCGCGCACGCGCCGATTGCGGACACAGCGAGGCTGAGTGCCAGATGAGCGGGGGCTCTCATTAGTGGAACTTATCGGCAAAATCGGAGTCGCGTTCGAGAGATTCGCGGGTGGGGCAGACTTTCAGTCTGCGACGGGCTTCAGCCGCTCTGCGGCCTGGGCCGGCGGGAAAGCCGGCCTGCAGGCAAGATTGCCCGGCAAGATTGCCTTCCCCACCTAAACTTTGTAGGGCCACGGCGCCCGGGCGAACAGCGCGCCATCGATCCCGATAGTTTGCCCGCTGATGAAGGACGCGCCCTCGCTGGCCAGAAACACCACCGTCGGGGCGATGTCCGCGAAGACTCCCACGCGCGCCATCGGTGTCAGCTTCGACCAGGTACCGGCGTAGTCAGGGTCCTCCTGCCGCGTCCGCTCCGATTCGATGGCCCCCGGCGCCAGGCAGTTCACCCGAATGCCGTAAGCCCCCAGTTCCACCGCCGCCACTTTGGTGAACATCTCGATGGCGCCCTTGCTGGCGGTGTACGCCACCAGCCGCGGAAAGGCCAGCTTGTTGCATCCCGAGCCCAGATTCACGATGACGCCCCCACCGTGCTGCTTCATATAAAGTCCGGCCTGCTGGGTACACAGGAAGCAGCCCTTCAGGTTGGTGTCGATCACCAGATCCCACTCCTCC
Source organism: uncultured Solibacteraceae bacterium (assembly GCA_964487165.1). Classification (GTDB taxonomy): domain Bacteria; phylum Acidobacteriota; class Terriglobia; order Bryobacterales; family Bryobacteraceae; genus PALSA-129. The sequence continues at coordinate 6,489 of CAZARO010000200.1, forward strand.
TCGGTCACCTCCAGCAGCGGTTTGAAGGTTTGCACTCCGGCGTTGTTCACCAGCAGGTCGAGCCTGCCGAAGCGCTCCACTACCCGTTCGAACATGGTGGCCACCTGTGCGGGCGACCGGATGTCCGCCTCAATCGCCAGGGCGTCCACGCCCAGCGCCCGGATCTCCGAGACGGTGCCATCCGCCAGCGGCTCCGGATCGCGGAAATGATTTACGGCCACGCGCCATCCATGGCGTGCCAACTCCAGAGCGATCTCTTTGCCGATACCGCGGCTGGAACCTGTCACCAGGGCCGCGCGACTCTTGTTTTCCACACTCATCTTCACCTCGACACCAGAGTTTACAATCGCGCGCGGTGGCTTACAATGGAAATCTCTTGCACACTTCTTTGGATTCCCTCTCCGCACTGGCCGGCTTCCCCATTCTGACCGAGATCACCATCTTGTGGGGCGATGAGGACGCCTTCCATCACGTGAATAATGTGGCGTACCTGCGGTGGTGCGAGACCGCGCGGGTGGAGTATTTCCGACGTATCGGCGTCTTCCCGCAGGCACAGCCGCATGGGATCGGGCCCATCCTCGCCAGCCTGACGTGCCACTACCGCCGGCCGTTGAACTATCCCGGCACGGTGGTGATCGGGAGCCGCGTCACGGCCATCGGCAATACCAGCTTTCGCATGGCGCATTCGATCGTGAGCCGGGCCACCGGCGAAATCGCCGCCGAAGTCGATTCCACCATCGTGACGTTGGATTACTCCGCCGGCAAACCGGTCCGCGTTCCCGAAGACGTCCGGCAAGTTATCGCCCAATTGGAGGGCCGGACTTTCGACTAATGAGGCACGGCCGTTTCGCGGGCTGAAGCCTGGATGGAGCCTGCGGCGGGTTGACAACTGTTGGCAACCCGCCTTCTTCCTGCGTGGGGAAGGCCGAGTGCCACTCGGCCGCAGGATGCCATCCAAGATGCCATCCTGCCCCACGGAGCGGCGCTATTCCCGGGTTTCTGATAAGCTCACAGCTTATGAAATTCGCCCTCTTCCTGATGGCCGCGGCGGCCGGCGCGCAACCCTTGGTGCCAGTGGACCCGGCGCTGGCCGAGATCGCCGCCACGCATCGCTTTCTGCAAGCGGCCATCTCGCCGGACGGCGCTCACGTAGCCTATGTGGAGGCGCTGGCGGGTCCCTCCGACTCGGCCATCTACATCGCGCCGCGCACGCGCGTCACGGCGGGCGACGGCAAGAGCGCGTACGGCGAATCGGCCATCGCCTGGTCGCCCGACGGCAAACAGCTCGCCTTTCTCTCCGACCGCGAG
>CAZARO010000201.1:0-7788 GCA_964487165.1 uncultured Solibacteraceae bacterium
GAAAATCCGCGGCATCGCCAAGGACAAGATCGCACCCAATATCACGAGCGATATGGGCTCGGCCAACACCGAGAACCCCGAATATCAGCTCGGCGGCGGTTGTCTGCTGGATCAATTGATCGGCCAGTACCTGGCGGAAGTGGCCGGTCTCGGTCCGCTGCTCCCGCCGGCGCACATCCGCAAGACGCTGGAATCCATCTGGCGCTACAACTACAAACGCACGCTCGAAGGCCACGTCAGCTTGCAGCGCACTTACGTGCTGAACGACGAGCCGGCCCTCATGGTCTGCGATTACGGCAAGGCCGAGCGGCCGCACGTGCCGTTCCCCTACTATGCCGAGTCGTGGACCGGCCTCGAGTATCTGGCCGCCGCGCACCTGCTCTTCGCCGGCATGACGCGCGAAGGCGTCGAGGCGGTCCACAACGTGCGCGCGCGCTACGATGGCGAGCGCCGCAATCCGTGGAACGAGCCGGAGTGCGGCCACCACTACGCGCGCGCCATGGCGAGCTGGAGCACGCTGCTGGCCGCCAGCGGCTTCCGCTATCACGGCGGCGAGCAGTCCGTCACCATCAACGCCGCGCCCGGCTTCCGCTGCTTCTGGAGCACGGCCACCGGGTGGGGCACGTTTCGCGTCACCGCCGCTGGCGCCACGCTAGGTGTGGACCACGGCACGCTAGCAGTGCGCAGCGCCCAGGTGAACGGCAAGAAATCCGCGCCCAACGCTATTATCGCCGAGGGCAAAGAGCTGGCGCTGTGACGCCCGGCGCGAAGCCCGTCACCATGAAGCCCGGCGCGAAGCCAGGCCCTACGAAGCCCACGATCGCAGTAGTCGGCGGATTTCTGGGCGCCGGCAAGACCACCCTCATCCTCACCGCCGCGCGCCTTCTGGAGCAGCGCGGCATGCGCGCCGCCGTCATCCTCAACGACCAGGGGGACGACCTGGTGGACACTCACTACGCTGCCGCCCAAGGCCTGGATTGCGATCAAGTGACTGGCGGATGCTTCTGCTGCCGCTTTCCGGACCTGGTGGATGCCGCCGATCGCCTGCTCGCATTCCAGCCCGACATCATCTTCGCGGAGGCCGTCGGCAGTTGCACCGATATCGTGGCCACCACGCTGCGCCCGCTGCTGCGCGACCATGGAGATCGCTTTCAAGTCGCTCCCCTGACCGTCGTCGTTCATCCGCGGGAGAGTTTCGACGACCCCGATCTCGACTTTCTCCATCGCAACCAACTGGCCGAGGCCGACATCCTCTACGTGCGCGGCGAGAGCGTGCAGGGGTGGCTTGACCGTCTGCTCTCCGGCGAGATTCCAGCGGGCGCGCGCAGCCTGGACATCGACTACGCGCGCTACGCCGAGGCGGAAGCGGCGCTGGCATGGCTCAATCTCCGCGTCACCGCCCACGCCTCGCCGCCGATTTCCGCGCCTATGCTGATCGGTCCGCTGCTCGATCGCCTGGAGCCGCAAATCCGCATCGTACACCTGAAGCTTTTCATGCAATCGGAGGCGGGACATTTGAAGGCGGCGCTCACCGCCAACGGGCAGGACCCCATAGTAGAGGGCGCGCTCGACGCCTCGCCCTCCGCGCGGCACGAGATTCTGCTGAACGTGCGGGCGCTGGCCGATCCCGATACGCTACGCGCGACGGTGGAGCGTGAATTCACGGCGCTCCCCGCGCAGCTCGATTGGCAGCACGTGGAATGCTTTCGCCCATCGCCCCCGGTACCGTTCCATCGGGGGTAAGTTGCGACGCGGGAGATGTCATGGAAGCGGCGTGGAAGGGGGGCGCTCGTCCCCCAAGAACTGTTCCAGCACGGCTTGCAGTTCGGGTACCCGGGAGGAGGCGACGTTCCAGACTTCGTCGAGGTCCACCCCTATGTAGTCGTGGATTAGCACGTCGCGCATGGCACAGATCGCCTTCCAATCGAGCGACGCCAGATGGTCCGCGCTTCGGCCGAAACCCGCTTGGCCGCCTCACCGATTACTTCGACATTGCGGATCACGGCGTCTTGCAAATCCTCCGACGCCATAAACGTCTCTCTGCCGGGTCCGATGAAGCGAATGATGCGATGGATCGCTCCAGCATGTGGTGCAGGTACAGGCGGTCATCCTTCACAGAGGCGTCGCCTCGCGAAGGATCCGGTCACGCACGTACCAGTGAAGCGACTTCTCGGTTCCGACGTGGACCTTCATGCCGAGCAACTCCTGCAGGTCCTGCACCAAGCCGGCATGGTCCAGCAGGCTCCGGCCTGGCTCCCAGGCTACCAGGAGATCGAGATCACTGCCCTCATTGGCTTCACCGCGAGCCACGGAGCCGAACACGCGCAGGCTGTCGGCGCCGCGCCGCCCGGCGAGCCGGAGGATTTCCTCCCGCCGTTGCGCGCGCAATGTGTCGAGAGTAATCATGTACCTATTGTGCGACAATTCTGGCGGCATTCGGCGCTCGTTTGCCAGCCACCGTTACAAGATTTCGCCGACGGCGGGCTTCCATCGGGGGTGCAGGAGAAAGTTGGGCAGGCTTTATAGCCTGGCTAAAGCCCGCCCCACCAAAGCTTACCAAGACGTCCGTTAAGTGAACAGCGTTGAGTCTAGCCCCGTTCGACCCGCCGCGCTTGATACAATTCTTTCGCGGGCAGCAGGAGGGAATTATGAATCGCCGTGCTTTCGTCACGTCGTCGGGAGCCGCCGCCGCGGCGCTTGCGGGAATCTCGTCAAAACCCGCCGTCGCGGCAGCATCGCCCCCGGCCAGGATGAAGCTGGGTTGCCAAAGCGCGCCCACCAATGAGCAGCACCTAGCCTACTTCGCGCGCTACGGCGTGCAGGGAATCTGCGGTTATCCCGAGAGCGCCCCCGGGCATCTCTACGCCACCGTCGACGAACTGAAGCGCCTGCGGGAATTGACCGAAAAGCATCGCGTCACTCTGGATTGCATCGCGCCGCCGTTTCTGGAGTCGATCCACATCGACAAGGAACAGCATCCCGCTGTGATGCTGGCGGACAGCCCGCAGCGCGACCGCGACATCGAAGATCTGCAGACCCTGATTCGCAACTGCGCCACCGCCGGCATCCCCGCCATCAAGTACAACATGAATCTGCTGGGCGTCCTGCGTATCGGCCCTACCAAGGGACGCGGCGACGCTTCCTACAGCACCTGGCGACTGGCGGACGCGCATCCCGCCACGCCGCTCACGCGCGCCGGCCACGTCAATGCCGACGCCTACTGGGAGCGCATCACGTACTTCCTGGAGCGCGTGATTCCGGTCGCCGAGGAGTACAAGGTGCGCATGGCGCTGCATCCCCACGATCCGGGTGTGCCGCCGGAGGGTTATCAGGGCGTGGACTGCGTGCTGGGCACCGTAGACGGGTTGAAGCGCGTCATCGAGATCAAGGCCAGCCCGTATCACGGCTTGAATTTCTGCCAGGGCACGGTCTCCGAAATGCTGGCCGACCCGGGCAAGGAAATCTTCGATGTGATCCGCTATTTCGGTACGCGCCAGAAGATTTTCAACGTGCATTTCCGCAATATTCGCGGCCATCGCAATGACTTCCAGGAGGTCTACCCGGACGAGGGCGATGTCGACTTCGTCAGGGCCATTCAGGTCTACAAGGAAGTCGGATACCCGTATCTGCTGATGCCCGATCACGTCCCGCAGGCGCCCAACGATCCCGCCGGTCTGCAGTCGTTCGCCTTCTGCTACGGCTACATCCGCGCGCTGATCCAGTCGGTGGATCGGATGACGTGAGGGTGGGCGGGAGAGAAAGGCGAAGGATACGGAAGTCGAAATGGGACCGCCAGGGCGCCAGCCTGTTACGCGCCCGGGTCGGGGCGAGCTGACGATTCCGCGGCGGTTGGGCGACAATGGAAGAGTCGCACTCTTCCAGGATGTCCATCTTTTCAATCGCCATCTTTTTGATTTTCGCCAGCCAGTTTTATTGGGCATGGCGTTGTTGGCGCCTCATTTGTAAGTGGATCCCCCGGCCTGGCCCGCGGTGGATCGTTGCCGGGGCGCTTCTGGTGGTTTACCTGCCGCTGTGGCGCTTCAATTTCGGACACTTCCAAGCGCCGACGCCGATTCACCTCACGTGGACCGACGCGTTGCTGGTGGCGCCGTTTATGACCTGGGCGGTCAGTTCCTTTTTCGGCGCCCTGATCGCGCTGCTGTTCGCCATCCCGCAGTCGATTGTGGGGCTGGCGCGGAGGATTCAAGCGCGCGATCGCCAGGCGATCGAGTCGCCCGCGCGGCGGGTCTTCCTGGAGCGGACCGCCAAGGTGGCGACCGCCGCGCCCTTTGTGGCCGGCGCCTACGGCCTGCTGTACGGCCGCCTGAATCTGGAGACCACGGTGCAGCGGATTCCCCTGCCGCGCCTGCCGCTGGCGTTCGAAGGTTTTCGCATCGCGCAGATTTCCGACATCCACATCGGTCCGTTCATGCCCCAAGAGCAGATCCGCAAATATGCGGAAATGGTCAACGCGCTGAAGCCCGACCTGACGGTGCTCACCGGCGATTTCGTCACCTTCGATCCCCGTACGCAGTTCGCCGTGGTGGAGGCGCTATCCGGCCTGAAGGCTCCCTTCGGCGTCTTCGGCTGCCTGGGCAACCACGACGCGTGGAGCGGCGTGGAACGTTCAATCAGCGAGCTTTTCCGCCAACGCGGCGTCCGTATCTTACGCAGTGAGGCGGTTCCGATCCGCATTGGCGCCGAGGCCATCAACCTGATCGGCACGGACTTCCAGAGCAGCCACCGCTTTGGGCCGTCCGCGCCGGTGGCCAATCTCCTGGGCGACATCGCGCCGCTGCTGGCACGGGACCGCGTGAACATCCTGCTCAGCCACAATCCCGACACGTTCGACCGCGCGGCCGAATTGGGCGTCGACCTGAGCATGGCCGGACACACACACGGAGGGCAGGCGGCGCTCGAATTTATCAGCCCCGAGATTGCGCCCAGCAGGCTGGTGACGCCGTACGTGGCCGGCTGGTTCCGCAAGCCCGGCGGCCAACTGTATGTGAATCGCGGGATCGGGACCATCGGGGTGCCGATCCGCATCGGCGCTCCGCCGGAGATCACGATCTACCAGTTGACGCGCGGGTGATCCCCCGCGTCTTCATTCTGACTTTCGGACCCGAAGGGGCTGCGTCTTCCTCCTGAGGGAGTTGCAAAATTCGAGGAACCGCTTGCTGGCGCGCGCGGCTCGGAATGGCGCCTCTGTGTTTGCCAGAGCCTACCGATTTGCGAGAGCCTACCGAGCCGCGACCGCGAGGGAGCGGTCGATCAGCCGGATCTTCCTCTTCTGTCTCCCATGTCCAGCAGGGGCATCGCGGCGCAGCCTTGCCTCTAATTCGCTGCCACGGTATGCGTCGCGGGGTGGTGCGCCAGCGCCTGGTGAGCGACGTCCTCCAATTGGCCCTTGGCGATCGTCCAGGCGGAACTGCTGACGTTCGACGGCTTGCGGCCCGCCGCGAAGTAGTCGGGCAGAAACTCCAGCAGTTCGCGCGCGGCTTTGTGCCCGGTGGCCAGTTGCTGCGCGCTGGGCTTCGGCACTTTCGAAAGGCTGGCGGTCGCCGCCACCAGGATCTGCAGCACCTGCTGCTGGTCCCGGTAGCTCGCGCGCACACCGGCCTCCACCAGGGACGCGGCCGTATCCAGTACCTTATCCGCGCGCGACAGGCCGTTATACACATGAATGTAGTAGTACAGGCGATCGTTCACGGAAGAACTGTTGGGGAACTTGTTCGACCACTCGTTGAGGTCGCTGAGAGCTTTGGTGAAGTTCGGCGCCGCCGGGTCGATATCCTGCAGCACCTGGCGGTACAAATCCCGCTCGGCCGATGCCGAGCCACCTGCCTTGGGTAGCGTGCCTGGAGGCGCGGGCGTGGGCGGAACGATGGGGTGGTCGCGCAGCGGATCGCTCACCGGGCGACCCACCGGGCTGGAGGCCGGAGGAGTGGTCGGCGGATTCTCCGGCTGATGCACCGGCTTGCCGCCGCTGCTCGATACCGGTGGGACTGGCGCCGTACCGCTCGGCGCCGTGGTGCCGCTCGATTGGCTGGGCTGGCTGCTACCGGACGAACCGCCGGCGGGCCGCCGCGCATAAGTAGGATGGTCCGGCGCCGGAGGATTAATACTCACCTGCACATCGATCACCGGCACCGCGATGGCGGGAACCGGGTAGACACCGTCGGGAGGCGGCGTCGAGCCGACATCGGCGGCCGGCGGGGGCGGCGGAACATCGGCAGGCGGGTTGGTCATCGAATCGGATGGCGGTTGCACCGGCGGAGCGGCGCCGAAAGTCACCTCGGGCACGGAAGGAATCACGCGCGTACTGCCCACCTGGAGCATCGGCCTAGTGGCGTCCAGGCGCTCCTTGAGGAAGGCGGGCGAGGGCAGCGCGGGAATGAAAAACGCCGTCTTCAGGCGCTCCGCGGTGGGGACCGCGAATCCCGTGCCATCTACCGCGCGGACATCGGGCTGGAAGCCGGCGTAAGTGGTGTTGCCGGCGGTGTACCCTTGCGGCGTAACCGCGCCGGGATTGGGACCGCTCCATTCCTCGCCGGGCGCCAGCGGCCCCCAGCCGGCGAAATTGGCGCCGCGCAGCCAGTAGACCTCGCCGGGGTAAAAAACGGCGCTCGGGGACGGCTGCCAGACCCATCCCAGGTTCTCTTCGCGAGCCCAGCGGCCGTTGTGGTAGGGCAGCCAGCCCCAGGAATCGTCGCTCACCCAGGTGTATCCGATGGCATCGAGGTATTGCCAGCGGCCTTTCCGATAGGGCGCCCAGCCGTCGGCCACCGCAGGCTTCCAAACCATACCGAGATCGTCGGTGGCGGTCCATTCGCCGGCGGCATCCAGGTCGGCCAGTCCGTAGGCGGCGTTGACGTATGCCGCCGACGCGGGCGCGGCTTGCGCCTTGTCGCGGTCCTCGCTCCAGCGGTCGAGCGGCTCCGCGGAGATTTCCGGATAGAGGAAGAATCGCGCGGTGTTGGCCGGCTCCACGCGGGCGGTGGTGCCCTCCCGAAGATCCATTTCGGCCGACGGCGAGGAGAATCGGACTTGTCCCTCCAGTATGGCCGCCTGGCTCCAGCCGGATTGCGCCGTCTGGCGAATACGCGACCCCCGCAGCACGGTCATCTGCGCACCCGGCATCACCAGCATGGTCACGTCCTTGGAGGCTGGTTGGCCGGTGTAATAGGCCGTGCCGCGATCGAGCGACAGCAGGGTGATGCGCTGCCCCGTGGAGAGGCGGGTGTAATCCGAGATTTCGCCCACAGAATCGGGCCCCAAGCGCCAGACGCTGCCATCGTCGAACTCGATTTCCACGCGCGCGCCCGTGCCGGTGCGCAGCCACGCCAATTCGGTCAGCGGCAGATTGCGTTCGGCGGGCATCCAGGGGTCGGCGGCGGTGAGTTGTACCTCCACCGTACCTTGAAATTCACCCAAACGGGCAAAACGGGACGGCCCCGCCAGCAGCGCGGCGGGAACCAGGAGCAGCGTCAGAAGTCTCATGAAAACTCCAGTCGGGGCCCAATTGCTAAAAGGGTGACGCTACAGGGCGGCGCTGCGTTGCGTGGAAAATCGTCTTTTGGCTGTGAGCTTTTAGCACCCCCGATGGGCCTGCGCCGCTATCCATGGAACCTGAAACTTTGAGAAGCAAAGTGGGGCAGGTTGCCAACCTGCGGGACCCAAACGGTACCCCTGGCAACCGGCCCGTTCGCACCAACGATGCGGAAGGCCGATTACCAATCGGCCGCAGGATGCCATCCCAATGTCACTTACATTGGCCTATGAGCCGTA
>CAZARO010000202.1:0-7781 GCA_964487165.1 uncultured Solibacteraceae bacterium
AGAACGGCGCGAACCCGCCCTCCGTCCCCGGAATCACGTAGGGTTTCATGGCATCCAGGGGGCGCACCCACAGCATCGGCTTGCCTTCCGGCCCCTCCGATTGCACCACTACATAGCGGCCATCGGGCGACACGGCAGGCATGCGGTACGAGGTGTTTTCCGGCGGCGCCACCGGGAACTTCACCACCTGCACCGGCGCCGTATGCGAGAGCTGCCACAGGATCCACCCTCCGGACGTAATCAGCAGCAGCGAAACGCCGAGCAGCATCCACAACATCACGCGCTGGCGCCTCCCCTTGCCGGGGACGGCCTGGATTTCATCGGGGAAGCGAACCGGGGTAAAGATTCGCGCGCGCTTCGGGCGAATGTCCGCGTGTTCCCCGGCAGGTTGCGAGAATTCCGGCTGCGGCTCAGGTTCCGCCGTGGGACGCCGCTGAATATGCGCCAGGCGCGGGAACGAGCGCCCTATCAGCCGCAGTTCGGTGACCGCGTTCTGCACCCGCTGGCGCCGCCGCGCGGGATCTTTCTCCATGCATCCGGCGATCACGCCTTCCATGCCCGCGTGGATCGGCGACTTGCCCATCAAGGTAGCCGGCGGCCGCTCCAGGATGGCCCGGTCAAGTTCCGCGCCTTCGCCCGAAAACGCGCGCCGGCCGGTGACCATTTCATATAACAAGGTTCCGAAAGAGAAAATATCGCTCCGCCAGTCGGGCTTCTCACCGGAAACCTGCTCCGGCGAACGGTATGCCAGGGCGTCCAGATCCGTGCCTGCCACCGGCCGCACAATGCGCGCCCCGGAGGCGGTGAGCAGGATGGCATGCGGCGAGAGTTTGCCGTGGACCGCGCCGGCCTTATGCGCGCGATTCAATGCCGCACCGATGTCGAGGGCGTAGCGAAGCGCTTCCTTCGCCGGCAACCCTCCTTGCGACAGGCGCTCGGCCAACGACTGGCCTACAATAGCTTCGTTGCTGAGAAATTCCGTTTCTTGCGCGCTCACGTCAATCACTTTGTTCCCATGCCGCGGCACTTACCATCCTTGTCAGCATCTGAACGCGGTCCTTGTACCCACAATCCTACTATCGGCAGAGTGCCTCTACAACGCGAGTACCGGTTCATAGCGGTTCTGTATGTACCACTGGCTTCTCAGGTAAACTGCTGGTACGTGCTATGTTAACGAGAGGCCATTTCGGGCGCCGAGAAATGGTTTTCGCGGAGTTTGTTTTTCCCGGTGATTTACCCTTGACACCGGGCGCGGCGCAGGTACAATCCTTTTGGTAGCATGAATTGTTCGGTGGAAACGGAAGTGGCGCAAAATGCTTAGAGCCAGGAAATCCAAGCCGGTCGCTTCGTCGGGCGAGCAGGGCTTCAACAGTAGCGACGTATCCCGAATTTGCGGCGTCAGCCTTCGGCAGTTGCAGTGGTGGGACGAACGGAACGTCGTCTCTCCGCGCCAGGACGGCCATAAGCGCGTCTACATGACCGAGGAGGTAGTGGAGATCTCGGTCATCGCCGAATTGCGCAGAAAGGGCTTCTCGCTGCAAAAAATTCGCCGCGTGCTGCGATTTTTGCAGAAGGATATGGGCAAGCGGCTCAGCGACGCCCTGGCTTCCACCGGCGATGTGCACCTGCTCACCGATGGCAAGAGCATCTATCTGGAAGAAGCGCCCAATCGCATCATCGATCTGCTGAAGAACGCCCGCCAGCCCATGTTTCTGGTGTGCGTCACCGATCAGGCCAAGCGCCTGACAGCCACCGGGGAACGCAAGCCGGCGCGGTCTGAGACGGCAGCGGTGCCGGCGCGGAAGAAAGCTGTTAGTTATTAGCGGACAAAGGGGCCGGAGCGGGTCTTAAGCTCTCCAGCCCGTAAGTTGTTGAACTCTGGTTGGCACAGAGCGTCTCAAGTGGGGCAGGATGGCATCCTGTGGCCGATTTGCCAATAGGACATCCGCGGTGGCGATGGTGCGGACCGGGCAGGTTACCAACGTTACCGACCCGCCCAGATTGACAACCTGCCCCACTTAGCCCCTCGAAGTTTCTCGGTCCATGGATAGCTCCGCAGGCGCGTCAGGAGAGCTGAAGGCTCCTTGCTTACTGCGGCCTCGGCGTGGCCAACGACCACACGGCGGCCGTCCCTAAGGCCAGCGCCAGAACAATGTACGAGTACGGGCTATACTTGCTCATCTGGGTGGTAGCCTCACCCAGTCCAAAAAGCACGCTACCCCGCAGCGATGGCGAAATGAGTAGAAAGCCGCCCGCCATTCCGAATAGAGATATTACCCGAAGCATGTAATTAAAACCGGTAGAAATTCCATCTTGACGCGCTAACGGAAACCTCACAAGCTCGCTAGTACTATGGTAGGTACCCGCAACCCCCTTTTGGGGGTATCGGCCAAAGCCCTTGGCGATCTGCCAAAATATCAGTTTCAACATGACCGAACGCCTCTATTACCGCGATTCGTACCTGCGCCAGTTTGCCGCTCACGCCGTGGAATGCTCGGGCGATGGCAGCACCGTGTACCTCGACCGCACGGCTTTCTATCCCACTTCCGGTGGCCAGCCCTTCGACCTCGGCTCCATCGCCGGCGTGCCGGTACGCGAAGTGGTGGATGAGGGCGGCCGCATCGCCCACCTGCTGGCCGCGCCTTTGGCAGCCGGACCGGTGGAGTGCTCCATCGACTGGGCGCGCCGCTTCGACCACATGCAGCAGCACACCGGCCAGCACCTGCTCTCCGCGGTGGTCGAAGAGCTGTTCCACCTGCGCACCGTGAGCTTCCACCTGGGCGCCGACAGTTCCACCATCGACCTGGAGGGTGGCGCGGTGGACGCCCGCATTGCCGCCGCCGTAGAGGCCCGCGCCAATGAAATCGTGTGGGAGAACCGCCCCGTGGAGGTGTCCTATGAAGATGCCTCCAGTGCGCAGGGATTACGCAAGGCTTCGGAGCGCGAGGGCACCCTGCGCATCGTCTCCATCGGCGGGCTGGACCGCAGTGCCTGCGGCGGCACGCACGTGCGCGCCACCGGCGAAATCGGGACGATGCTGCTGCGCAAGCTGGAGAAAGTACGCCAGACGGTGCGCGTCGAGTTCCTGTGCGGCGGCCGGGCGGTGCGCCGCGCGCGCGCCGATTACGAAGCGCTGGGCCGCGTGGCGCAGCTCTTTTCCGCGTCGTTGGACGATACTCCGGGCATGGTCGCGGCGCAAGTGGAGACCGCCCGCGCCGCCGATAAGGCACGCCGCAAGCTGGAGCTCGACCTGGCCGCGTATCAAGGCAGGGAACTCTATCAGAACACCGCTCCCGGGCCGGATGGCGTGCGGCGGGCGGTACGCCGCGCGGTCTCCGGCAGCCTCGACGAACTGCGCGCGCTGGCGCAGAATTTCACCGCGCAATCGCAGGCCGTTTTCGTGGCGACTCTTGCCAGTCCGCCCTCAGTATTGCTGGCGACGTCAGCCGATTCCGGTGTGGACGCGGGGCAGAAGCTGAAAGCGGCGCTCGCCGAAGCGGGCGGACGCGGTGGCGGAACGGCGCGCATGGCGCAGGGAAGCGTGCCCGATAGCGCGCTGCTGGATAGGGTGGTGGAGAAGTTGTAAGTGGGGCAACCTGCGGCCGAGTGGCACTCGGCCTTCCAACCTCTCTATGCGGCCAACAGGCGGGTTACCAACGTTACCAACCCGCCGCAGGATGCCATCCTGCCCTACTACCTTACTTCTTCGATCCGACCTTAAAAAGCGCTTCGATCTCCAGGCGCAGATTCTGCTCCAGGTCGTTGAAGAAGGGCTCCTCACCCTCATGCTGCGCCCGCAGGTAGCCCTGCTTATCGAGGAATCCCAGCAGCGGCATCATGGGTAATTTGCCGGTGGGATGAATGACGCCGTAGGCTTCCGCTCCCGAGTTATATCCCACCGGGAACGGCGGCGCGAAATTCTTGAGGAACAGCGGCACGTGCGCCTGCGCGTCCGTCTCAATGGCGGAGGCCACTACCTGCAGGCCGCGCGGCGCGTATTCGGTCTGCAGTTTGCTCAGTACTCCCACGGTCTTCTGGCAATGCGTACAGTAGGTCAGGATGTACGCCAGCACCACCGGATGGCCTTTGTACTGGCTCAAGGTCAGCGTCTTCCCGTCTACCATATTGATGCTGAAATTCGCGGGCTTGGCGGGCGAATCGGCCGCCCGAGCCGCCGGCGGAAGCAAGGTGAGCAGCATCGCGGCTGCCGCAATCCATGGCGAAGAACGCATGAGCTTTCAGTGTATCTCAGGATCCAGGCCTTCCAGGCTGGTGACCACGGCGCCATGGCGGCGCAATTCGAAGCGGCCGTCGTCACCCGTGCCGGTGAGCGAATCGGCAGCCTCGGCGGAGACGGTCATGCTCTTCCACTTCTTGCGCATCACCTCGCGGTAAGCCGCGAAATATTGTGCCGCACTCTCTTCGCTGTCCCATTCCGTGGCGTACCGCAGCACCACGCGGCCGGCCTTCTTGCTCTCCTGCAATTCGAAGTTGCACCCGCGCCAGTGCGGGGCCAGGGCGGCGGCGCGCGTCTTGCCGACGTATTGCTGCAGCATGATGCCCTGCTCCAGTTCGCCCAATTCGCCCCCCACCAGGCCCTTGTACCCGTGCGGTAGATGGACCGTTGGCAATGCCGGATCGGTGGGCTGCAGATGCTCGAAGTACTTATCGGGGTGCAGAATCTGCTGGGTGGAGACCGGCGGATGCAGAAAGACCTCGCCGAAGCCGGTCTGCGGATCGCGCACCAGCACCGCCTGCTGGAAGCTCATTCCCTTGGTGTAGGGAAAGACCAGGGTGAGCTTCAGATAGAGCGGTTCCTTATCGAAAACCGGATACTCGCCGTCGCTCTTATTGGCATCGCCGCCCTCATCGCCGGCGGCCATTTGCGCCATGGTGACGGCCAAGGTGGCGGAGTCTTTCAAAGAGGTCCCCGCCTGGCGCGCCAGGAATTCCGACATCATCCAGGTGGCTTGCCCCTCCATCACGGCGAGGCGCGCGGTAGAGCCGTCGTCGCTCTTGCGGCCCTGCCTGATGAAGCGGGCCAGGTTGTAATTCTGGTCGGCCAGGGCGTGCGACAGTTCGTGCGCCAGCACCGGCGCCTGGCTCTCGGAAGAAGTGGAATCGGTGATGAAAAGCTTCTTGCGGTCGTAATCGTAAAATGCGGCGGCCTGTTCGGTGAGCAGATCCACTTCGTTCTTGGCGAGGTCAAAGTCCTGCGGGATCAGGCCGAATTTCTTGAGCGTGAGTTCCTCGGCGCGCACCTCTTCGGGAGTGGATGTCTCTTTGATGCGCTTCTTCAAAAACTGGTTGACCTGCTCTTTGCTGATGAAATCGCACGGTACGGAATGATGCTGTTTCATGCCGGAGATCTCGGTCAGTTGGGCCACGATGCCGGGCACCTGCGCGCACAGGGCTTTGGCGCGCGGATCGGACTGGGCGCTCGAAACGGCGGAATACAGCAGGATCGCGAAAAACAGAGTGGCGCGGCGTGAGGGCACTTCTACCAGCATAATGCGCGGTACAATGGGGGATCAAATCGGTACTTTTTGAGGAGAGTTCCTTTGGCGGAAGATAAGTTATATAAAGCAGAGTATCTGGGCAGCGGCACCTTCGTGATCAGCAAGCCCAAACGCAAGAAGATCAAGGTGCGGCAATCGCAGTTGAAGAACCCCGAGCGCGGCTCGCGCAAGTAGCGCCTACCAGCCTGGAGTCCAATCCCACCCACCTTTAGCCCCCGCGGCAACGCGGCCTACACTGGGGAACGGAAAGTGGAAGGCCATGACGTGCATCCGGTCCGCCGCGGCCCGTTCCATAAGGCTGCGCCGCGTGGCCACGGCGCGGCCGGGATCGGCGTCGAAGCCATTTTGCCATTCGGGGTATTCCAGGTGCAAGGGATGTACCGCCGCATCGCCCAGATTGAGCAATTGGCAACCTTCCGAACTCAATAATAGTGCGAGGTGTCCGGGAGTATGCCCCGGCGCGGGCAGCGCGCGGATGCCGGGGACGATCTCGGTCTCGCGCCCGATCAATTCCACCTGGTGGCGCAACGCCTGCAGGCAGCGCCGGGCGGTGAACGGCATAGCCGCCTTGACGGCGCCGTCCACGCGCAGGCCGCGCAAGTCCACGCGGGCGGAGGTCCAGAAATCCCATTCCGCTTCCGCCATCACGTACCGGGCATTGGGAAACATGGGTAGCGGCGCGACGGGATTTCGCCAGTCGACGGCGCCCCCGATGTGGTCCGGATGGGCATGCGTGAGGACCACGGTGGTCACGTCCTGCGGGCGGATGCCGGCCACCTCCAGGCGCGCCAGAATCGCGCCCGACGTGTTCGACGCGTTGCCCATCCCGGCATCGGCCAACACAACTTCGCTCCCGGTCTCGACCAGGAGGCAGGTGTAAGGGCTGATGACGGTCTCGCGGTCGGGCCCGTGGCTTGCCAGGGCTTCGGCAAGTTCCACCTGGCCGGCATTGGGAAAATACCAGGCGGCCGGATTCGCGACGTACCCATCGCTCAAGACCGTGCACCACAAAGTTCCGACCTGGAAGCGATGCGAACCTGCCGGCATAAAGAGGCCCGCGACAATTGTATCAAAGGTATTACGAGATGTTACTCCGATTTCGTGAAAGAGAGGAATCCGGAGGGGGGAAAGGGATCGCTTCGAGAAGCGGTGAGGGTTTGGGGTGGGAAACTGAGGGTGATTAGGTCTGCCAGGTGGGACCAGACTCCTTCTTTCGCCTTTGACGGTAGCAGCGGTATTCGGGCGAGGCTGTTCCCGGCCGCGCCAATTCTTTCAAAGGAAAGCTCAAAAAGTTTGAAGTTTCGGTGATCGCAGGTTCGGTGCTCTGTGGGATTCCGATTGGGGGAGTCGCGGTATCGTACGGTAAATTTGCGGTTGAGAGGGCTGCCCTGGCGGTCCGCCGGATGCGGATCCACTCGGCTGTTTTTCTTTTTGTGGGCCAGATCGCCCGGTACCCACAGCATTGGGGCGAATGCCAGTTACGAGCTAGATGAAAGATTGCCGGCGAGCTGGGCCCTTGGCTTTTCGACCATGGTTCCGCCCTTTGCGCGTACCGCGGCAGCACAATTTGGCCACAGATGATCGCAGATCAACACGGATAAGGGCCTGCGGCTTTCGCCACCGGTGCCCTACCCCCTCAAACCGGCGAAACTGATGCGCTTGACAGTTCTACTATGCAATAGTAGCATCAGATACGACATAGTTGAACTCATGCCGCAGCCTAAATTAACCAAGCTGGAACTGCAAATCCTGGAGGCCCTGTGGGCCCGGGGCAAAGCCTCTATTCGGGAGATTCAGGAAGCCATTCCGGAGCCCCGCCCGGCCTACACCACCATTCAGACCACGGTCTACCGCCTGGAAGGAAAGAAAGCCGTGCGCCGCGTGCGGAAGATCAGCAACGCCCACATTTTCGAGCCGCTCGTCGCCCGCGATGTGGCGCGCCATCGGCTGCTCGACGAGATTCTGAGCTTCTTCGGAGGACGCGCGCAACCCATGATGGCCCAACTGGCGGAAGCGGGGAAATTGACCCTGGACGATGTACGCGAGCTGGAAAGGACCATCCGGAGACTGGAGAAACAGCAAAAATGATGGCTGCGCTGACCAACCATGTCTGGCAATCGACCCTCTTCGCCGCGGCGGCCGGACTCGTCGTGCTGGCGTTGCAGCGGAATCGGGCGCAGGTACGGTATTGGGTCTGGTTCAGCGCGTCGTGCAAGTTTCTGGTGCCGTTCGCGCTACTGATGGCTTTGGGGCGCCTGGCGC
>CAZARO010000203.1:0-7778 GCA_964487165.1 uncultured Solibacteraceae bacterium
GTTGGATGACATTGCTCGTCTGCGTGACCAGGCTGAGGCGGAGGCGGCCGACCACCGTCTTGACGAGATGAAGATTCGATTCGATAAACTCCCGCTCGCCGTCGGAGGAAGATTCACCGCGATAAGCCCGCCACGCCTGTGCGGCCACAGATTTTGCCAGGACAGTAGGATGTTCCATTTAGGGGCCCTCCGGTTCTTTTTCCGCGTCGCTCCCGCTTCGGCGGCGGTTTCGTTCAATGGCAAAGTCCTGCATGCTCCACCAGAGCGCCCAATGAAAGCCGCGGAGCAAAATGGCTCCGCAGAGACAGCCGACTGCGGCGTCGCGCAAAGCGATGGCTACTTCGTTCCCGGCGGAAATGCTGCCGCAGAGCGCGAGGACAAATCCGCAAAAGCCGCCGACGAGTTGAAAGGGCAGACGCCGCTCGCTTTCGCGGTGGTGAAGAACGCGGACCTGATTTCGACCCCGGAACGGCGCGCGAAACTGGAGAGCGAAGTGATGGCCACGGTGGATACCATCCTGGGCGCCATCGGCAGACCGTGCCGCGTCCACTTCGTGCTGCAACTTCCCAAGACGCGTTCGGGCAAAGTGCTGCGGCGGTCGATCAAGGCCATTGCCGAAGGGCATGACCCCGGCGATTTGACCAGTCTCGACGATCCTCTGGGGATCGAACAGATCGAACGCGCCGTCACGGTGCGGTAGCCGTTAACGGGCCTCTACGGCAACGGAACGGGGCACCGTGCCGTTCTGCGGGGCGTAGTAGCCGGGGCGCCAGGAGAGTTGCAGATTGCCGGAATCCACCAGCCTGACCTGCACCCTATGAAACTTGCCGTCGGGTTCGACCTTCGAGGGGTGGTAGCCCACCAGATACTGGTTCCGCAGCTCCATCCCGATCTTGCCCGCGACTTCCGGCAGTTCCTTGGCCCGGTACACCGGGAAGTGGCGGCCGCCGGTCCCCTCCGCGAGTTGCGCGAGTAGCATCGGGCCGCCGCGTTCCTCCTCGGGCAGCGTCACGGCTTCGTTGGCATAAACGCCGACGGCGTAGATCCACACGTCGGTTTCGCGCAGCGCATTGCGAATTTCGGTCTTGGTGTAGCGGCTGTCGTTGTCGCCGCCATCGGAAATAATCAGCAGCGCTTTGCGGGGATTTCTGGCATCCTTCATGGTGTCCATCGCCAGATGGACGGCATCCAGCAGGGCGGTCTTTCCCTTGGTGGTGGCATACATCAGCCGGTTCTGGATCTCCGCCCCGCTGGTGGTGAACGGCACCGCCAGTGCGGCCGTGCTGGAGAAATTCACCAGGAAGAATTCGTCCTCGGGATTGGCCGTCTTGAGGAACTCCACCACGGCCTCGCGGGCCTTAGCCAGCTTGCCGCCCATGCTGGCGCTGCCATCGAAGACAATCCCCACGGATAAAGGCGTATCGTCGGCGGAGACGTTCACTACTTCCTGCTCCACCTTGCCGTCGAACACGCGAAATTGGCTGGCGTCGATCCCGACCACCGGATGATTCCGGGCGTCCGTCACGCTGACCGGAATCAGCACCAGATTGGTGTCCACGCGGATGTCGCTGCGTCTGCCCACACGCGGCTCGTCGGTAGCCCCGTTGGCTGCCTGTGCAACAAGAATGAACAATAATGCACACGCGCCGATACACATCGCCGCATTGAGTGAATGCCTGACAGTCATCCTACCCAGCCCTCTTGGCTAAGAGTCTACCACTAGATTGCTCCAGGGTAAGTGTTGAATTTATCTACAGTTTATGCGCCCGGCCTTACTTGGGCTGAGCCACGATCCGCAGGTACGGCTTGGGGGTCTTCCAGCCGTCCGGGTATTTCTTCTTGGCCTCTTCATCGGAAACGGCGGGCACGATGATGACGTCCTCTCCCTGCTTCCAATTCACCGGGGTAGCGACTTTGTGCGTGGCAGTGAGCTGGATGGAATCGAGCACGCGCAGCACTTCGTCGAAATTGCGGCCGGTGCTCATGGGATAGCTCATCATCAGCTTGATCTTCTTATCCGGGCCGACGATGAAGACCGTGCGGACGGTCGAGTTAGTCGCGGCGGTGCGGCCTTCCGAGGTGTCGCCCGCGTCCGCCGGCAGCATATCGTAGAGCTTGGCGATTTCGAGCTTGGTGTCGCCGATCATGGGATAGGTGACCTTGTGGCCCATGGTCTCTTCGATATCGCCGGCCCATTTTCCGTGGCTTGAAACGGGATCTACGCTCAGCCCGATGATCTTGCAATTGCGCTTGGCGAAATCGGGCGCGAGCCCCGCCATGTAGCCGAGCTCGGTGGTGCATACGGGGGTGAAATCCTTGGGGTGTGAGAACAGGATCGCCCATCCGTCGCCGATCCACTCGTGGAAATGGATGGTCCCCTGCGTGGTCTCGGCGGTGAAATCGGGGGCGGTATCGTTAATTCGAAGCGACATAGCATCTCCTAAAATCATTAGACCAAACTTGATCGACAAAGGATGCTATTTCTCCGCGGCGGACCGCAAGAGTATGGTAGGGAGGTACTTGGCGGGGGTCTCCGGGCGTGGCGGAGGCTACTGCACTTTCGAAACCCTGCTGGAGGCCGGGAAGCCCTCGGCGGCGATCTCTTTGCGCGCAGTCCGACCTTTGTTCCGGGAAGCCGCAGGCGACGCAGCGGCCCTTTCGCGGTGCTTGGCGCCCGGTGCCGGCTGGGGAGACCTGGCGGGTTCGGAGGGAGCCAGTTCCGACATCACCGCCGCGCGGAAGACTCTCAGCGCAACGGCATAACGCTCCGCGGCCGATTCCACCCCACGGCGCGCCTTCCACAAGCGCTCCTCCCAATCGAGGTAACCCAATACTCCGGCTCTGAAAACGTTGGCCTCCCGCTCTTCGGCGAGGGCCTCAAGGACACGTTCACCGGAGTCCAGGAGATCTAAGTACAATTGGGCCGAGTCCATTAGAGAATTAGCGTCCAGCTTTCCGCCCTCACCGGGGCACCAAGTTTGATTCCAAGACCAAGGGGCGGATTGTGCCCCGAATTCATAGACACCGGCCAACACTCCCCTCCAGTCAAGGTAGCTGTCAATGATCGGTCTGTCATCATCATTCACTCTAATGCCGGCATAGCCAAAATTGGGGATGCGCCAGTAACCCGGATGGGTCGAGAATATTTGCTTAGCAGGGACGCTCCGGGCACTCTAAGAGCTCGATTAACCCCTGCCGAAGTCCGATGCTTCGGGGCCAGGCTCGCTCCGGAGACCACTCGCGCCCCCGCCTTCCGTTTGGAGACCGCCCCGAAAATCGCCGAGTGATGAATAAAGCCGTAGTATGTGACCCCAGCCGTAGCCGTCCAGCGCAGTGAGGTACGATCAATCGTCCGATGGAAAAGTTTCAGAGAGGTAACCTCGAGGGAGCGCGAAGGCCGGATCCCAAACCGGTCAGCGTGGTGATTGTCGATGACCACCCGGTGGTTCGCGACGGTCTGTTCGCGATGATTTCGGCCGACCCCGACATTCATGTTGTCGCCGAAGCAGGCACCGGCGCGGAAGCACTGGCAGTGATACGGGAATTACGGCCGATGGTGGTGCTGATGGACTTGCTGTTGCCGGATATCGAGGGTTCGGAGGTGATCAAACAGGTTTGCGCCGAAACGTCCGACACGGGATTCATCGTCCTGACCACCCTGGTGGGAGACGAAGAGATCTATCGTGCCCTCGAAGCCGGCGCCCGCGGTTATCTGTTCAAGGATATGGCGCGCAAGGAACTGGTCGTGGCCATTCGCGCGGTCGCCAGTGGGCAGCGATACATTCCCGCCCAAGTGGGCAGCAAGATCGCGGAGAGCCTTCCCCGTACCGGGCTGAGCACGCGGGAAATCGAGGTTCTGCAGGCGGTGGCGGGGGGGCTGCGGAATAAGGAAATCGCCCATGAGCTGGGGGTCTCGGAAGCCACCGTAAACGCTCACATCAAACACATTCTCGAAAAGTTGCAGGCATCTGACCGGACCCACGCGGTCACCATCGCGCTCCGCCGGGGAATCATCAGACTATGATTCGGGCGGAACTGCTCACGGACGCGGCTCCGTAGATTCAATGGTTTACGGAGCCGCGATCATCAGGAAGCCGGGCCCGCAACCCTTCACGCCCAGGGCATGGCGCGGTCGGAATCGTCGCCGTCGAAGGCGAATTCATCCTGGCCGCTCATATACGTCAGATCCATGTCAGACCCGCCCACTATCACCCCCAAAATCACGTCTTGGGCGGCGCCTACACAATTCAAGTTCGGTTTTTCGTACATTTGTAGCTTCTCCTTTTTCTTTGTGGTTGATTTGGACAAAAATTCCGATTACAGGCGGTCCAATACCTGCAATCTCATTTGAAAGATCGGTGAGTCATTTACTACGCGTCCGGCCACTTCAACCCAGGCATGGCTGAGAAATGGCACTGCCCGGTAACCGATGACCACCTCGGCTGCAATGCCGCGGTCCCGCATCAGTCTGGCCGTCACGATGGAGCGCTGCAGACAACGGATAGGTTTCCAGTAGAAGGGAGCGGCCGACCGCACAGCTTCACAGATAGCCTTCTCCCATGCCGAATCTGCCGCCGCAACGACAGGCACGCGCCGTGGGCGCACGCCCCGCATTCCGCGCCATGCGAACAGCAGATCGTAGCGCACCAATTCCCACATTACGCGGGCGTACAACCAGGCTTTATGACTGGCCGGCATGTCAACTCGCATCCGTAACCAGCAGCCCCTCGGCCGCCAATTGCGCCAGGAATTCCGCTGCGTCCTGCTGGGCGGCCTGGGCTGGAATGTGAAATTCGCTGCTAATGGATGCGGCGACGCGATCCAGGCTCCATCGTTGGGCGGCGGCGTTCCAGATCAGCGCGCCGACTCGATTAGCCGAAAAAACCGTTCCCCGGCTCAGATTGATCAGCACCACACCTTCGGAGTGCATCGAGGCCTTGACATCCGGTGCGATGCGGAAACCCAAATGGCCGGGTCCCCACTGGTCTGGCGCCTTGCGCCGGCGCCTGATTCCAAAAATCTTCAGCATGGCGGTTTTCGCTCCTTGCGCACGTTTTTCTCTGCTAGAGTCTTAGCGTACTGTGCGCCTCACTTTTAGCCGACCCGAATTCTGATTACCGCGTCATAGCTTTTCGTGGTAATCGAAACCTACAGGACGGCGCGCACGGTCCGGTAATGCGGTATGACGGGGCTCAGTTTGCGGGAGGATTCGATTCGGTCAACTGCCGGCAAAGGTTTGGCCTCCGGGTTGCTGCTCGCCGTGGTGACGGCGCATTCCCTCCTGGCCGTGAATCCCAATCTCTCCCTCGATCAATACCTGCACACCAGCTGGACACAGGAAGAGGGCAGCGCGCTTCCGCCCATCCAGGCGATAGCCCAGACGGCCGACGGGTATCTCTGGCTGGGCACCGGGAAAGGCCTGATTCGATTCGATGGGATGAGATTCACGGAGTGGTCTCCGGCGTCCGGCCCGGCCCTGCCGAATCCCAATATCATCTGCCTGAGACCGGCATCCGGCGGCGGCCTCTGGGTCGGAACCACCCACGGGTTCTGCCGCGTGGATCGCGGCCGGGTCTTCCGGTATCCCTCGATCGACAAGCTGCCTTGTGCCGTGATCGCTTCGATAGTGGAAGACCGGCCGGGAAGCCTATGGATACTCAACGCTTGCCCGGGCGCCAACACCATAGCTCTTCTGTCACCGGACGGAGGCTTGCAGACCTTTGGAGCCCGCGATGGTTTGCCCGATCGGCAAGTGCGAGCGCTGTTCCAGGACCGTCAAGGCAACCTTTGGATCGGCACTGACAGCGCCGTGTGCCGCTGGTCGCCGGGCAGTTCGTCCGTATGTTCCGGGAGCCCTGCGCTGAATGTTTCGTCCATCGCCGAAAATAGCAACGGGCAACTGGCGATAGCGGACGACTTCAGGAACCAGGTGTTTCGATTTTCCAATCAACAGGCGGAGCCGGCCTCACCGCGGGTGGATTCCATGCTTGCGAAAGCCATGATCTGCGACCGCGACGGGAATATCTGGGTCGGCACCCTGGGGCAGGGCCTGCTGCGTGTTCGCGATAACAAGGTAGATCGCTTCTCTCACAACGAGGGTCTTTCGAACAATGTGATCTCCGGTCTGGTGGAAGATCGCGAAGGCGATATCTGGGTAGCCACCGCGCGGGGAATCGACCGGATTCGCGATCCCAAAGTCCAGCTCTTCTCGAAGGCCGACGGCTTATCCAACGATCTGATCAACAGCGTCTACGGCGCGCAGGACGGAGCTGTCTGGATCGGCACGAACGGAGGTTTGAATCGGCTGGCCGCGGGAAGTATAACCGCGTACACGCATGCCGTGGGACCACCCAACGCCGCCGTGCTCTCCTCGTATGAGGATGCCGCCGGCAGGCTATGGGTCGCTACCGGCGCAGGGGTGTCGTTTCAGGCCGGCGACCGGTATGGGGAGGTTCTGACGGCCGGCGGCCAGCACCTGGGGCGGGTTTTCAACATCGCGGGAGACCGCAACGGAGCGGTATGGCTGGCTAATAACGCCCAAGGCCTTTTTGCGGTCCGCGGCGGAGTGGCTCATCCGGTGACCGCGCCGGGAACGGACATGGGCGATATCTACGGCCTCATGGCCGCGCGGAACGGAGATATCTGGATAGGCCATTACCGCGGCGGCATCACGGTTCTGTCCGGCGAATCCGCGAAGCACTTCGATGCCCGCGACGGATTGGGAAGCGGACCCGTCCGTGCTCTTTACGACGATGGGGACGGGTCCATATGGGCGGGAACCGGCGACGGCCTGAGCCGGTTCCGCGAAGGCCGCTGGAGTACCTGGAATAGCGCTCAGGGCTTGCCGGAGGGTGGAGTGCAGGGTATCGTGGAGGACGAATCCGGCGAGCTGTGGCTGCTGACACCCGCGGGCGTGCTGCGCATATCGCGCCGAAGCCTGGATGGTCCGGTAAGCCCCCTCTCATTTGTCCTGTACGGCCGAACGGAAGGCTTGCGGCTAGGCTCCGGCATGACGAATCCGCGCCTCACGCGGTCGCGCGACGGGCGCCTGTGGGTGTGCACGGAAGACGGTGTGGCCGCCATCGACCCGGCTCGCGTGAGAAGCAACCCGGTTCCTCCGCCGGTGGTGATTGAGCAGGTGATCGCGGACGGAAAGACGTACGACACGGTTTCGCAGGGCGAGACCGCATTCCGCGGCCGCGAACTGCAAATCCTCTACACGGGTATCAGCCTGATGGTGCCGGAACGGGTACGATTCCGCTACCGGATGTATCGTCTGGACAGCCATTGGACCGATGCCGGCACACGCCGGAATGTCGCCTATATGAACCTGCCTCCGGGGCACTATCGGTTCCAGGTGATTGCCTCCAATAATGACGGATTATGGAATAACACCGGAGCGGAATTGGCCTTGCGTGTGGATCCGTACTTCTATCAAACCAAGTGGTTCGCGCTGTTGTGCCTGACTTCCGCCCTGCTGCTGATCTGGCTGGCTCATCAGCTCAAGGTGCGCCGCGTAGTCTCGCGGCTGCAGTTGATCACCGCGGAGCGCATTCGCTTCAGCCGCGAACTGCACGACTCGCTCCTGCAGGGATTCGCGGGCGTGGTATACCTTTTGGAAGCCGCGGCGCGCCAGTTCGAGGCCGCCCCGGAGCTCAGCAAGAAGCGGCTGGAACGGGCGCTTGACCAGGCCGACCAATCGCTTCGCGAAGCCCGGCAGATGATCGTCAGCATGCGGATTCCGGCGCTCGAAAACAGCACCTTGACGGAAGCCCTGC
>CAZARO010000204.1:0-2865 GCA_964487165.1 uncultured Solibacteraceae bacterium
GCTCATGGCGAAGCGGCCACCGGTAAAAAGTACGCCGCCGCCGCGCTTGTCCACGAAGTCGCGAATCAACTGCTGCTGCGTGGCGGTGAAATAGTTGGCCTCCGTGGAGCCGATAATCAGCGCCTGGAAAGGGAACAGCTCCTCTGCCTTCCCTGGGAAGCCGTCTCCCAAGTCCTTCGGACCCAGGCTGGGCGCCAGATCCACCTGCGTCAGGAACTTGTTCTCCGTGACCCGATCGATGGTGGCTAGCTCGATTCCAAGGTCCGGATAATCTCCCACGGCGCGGCGGATAAACTTGAACTCCCACTGCTCCTCGCCGTCGAAGTACAGGATTCGCGGCTTGCGATTTTCCACGTCCACCACGCGCGCGACAGAATTATTTTGCGCGTTCTCTTCCCCGGCGACGGGCTGCACGGCGACGTCCAGAGTCTTCGGTCCGGCCTCGCCCACATTGAAAGCCACCGATTCGGTTTGCGGCTCGCCATCGGCCTTCAAGGTGACTTCCTGCGACGCCAGCACCTTGCCGCTGTCGCGAATGACGATCCTGCTTTTGCTGCCGGAAAGCCCGTAACTCTGCAGCGTGACCAGCGCGGTGAGACGCGATTTCGGCAGCGCACGCGGCGAGATGACGGCGTCGGTCACTTCCACGTCGCGGTCGGGATGCTCCTTGCCGAACCCTATGGTGTGTACCGGGATGCGCTGGCGGCGGATGGCTTCGATGGTCGCGAGGTCGATGCCGCCGGAATTATCGGCGCCGTCGCTCAGCATCACGATGGCGCCCAGAGGCAGCGAAGAAGATTCCGCCAGCACGCGTTCCAGCGTGTCGCCGATGCGCGACGCCGGTTCGTTGCCGGTGACCTGGTCGAGGCTCGGGATGCGTGCCGGCTCCTTGCCGAATTTGTAAAGACGCAGCTGAAATTTATCGCCCAGGGCTTTGAGCAACCCGCTGTTCAACACCGCTTTGGCGGCCGCTTCGCGCGTGCCGGAGGAATCCGCAATCGACATACTGCGCGAATCGTCCACCAGCACCGCGACTACGTTCTGCTGCGGCCGCAACGTCGCGACGCTCAACGCCGGATGCCACAGCAGAAACAGGATCAGCGCCACCATGCAGGTTTCGAGCACCCAAATCACCAGCGGACGCAATCCGCTGAGCATGCCATGGTTGCGGCGGACCTGCCAGAACAGCAATCCGGCTGCCAGCAGAATGCCGAGCGCCATGAGCCAGAGAGGCCACGGCGTCAGGAAGACGAAGGTTCCCTTGTGGAAGATGCTGAGCGGGTATTTGAAGAGGATTTCAAACATGAAGTCCAAGGTCCGGGAATCTGCCGATGATACTGTAGACGTGGTTGTAGTGTGTGGGAGTTACAAACAATCCAACACTGCGGGGAAGTTCGACATGCGGGCGCATTCCGCAAAGCCCTCGTATCTGCACAGGATAACACGGCAAACCGAGCCGCGACCGTAGGGAGCGGTTTCAGTTCAGCCGATATCTTCTGTGTGACCTATCTGATTACATTCGCCTGCTACGGCTGTCACATCCATGGCGAGGAACGCGGCTCGGTAGATCGCAAGCATAATCTGCCTGGTGGTCCGGTAATTTTAGGTGACGCCAGACGCCTTGGGGCAGAGTCGGGGCAAATGCTCCAGCCCGAATACGGCATGGATGCGGACCGGCGCCGGGTTGTGTTTGACCGCAATCCGTGCGCGCTGTCTGGAGCAGAGCTGGATCTTGATGGCAGCCCACATACGAGCAAACCACGTTCACGTCGTTTTGGATGCTGACGCCAAGCCGGAGCGGGTCATGAACGACTTGAAGTCATACGCGAGCCGCTGTCTGAACCGGGCCAGGTTGGATGATCGTACGCGCAAGCGTTGGGCCCGTCACGGCAGCACTCGATGGCTTTGGACGCCGGGAAACATTTCGGCGGCGATTCGCTATGTAATCGACGGACAGGGTGAGGCGATGGCCGTTTTTTTGGGATTGACCGCTCCCTGCGGTCGCGGCTCGGTAGGCAAAGAGTGCGGCTCGGTGGGCAGGTCCGCAGGTCCGCGGTAATTGAGAGTGGCGAGTTTCAGCGAACGCCCTTCTGTTGTGCCACCATATTAATTCTATGTGGCTGGGAATCGATATCGGAACCGGTGGTTCGCGCGCGCTCCTGATCGACGAGCGGGGCGCCGTTCGCGCGGGGTATACCGCGCCTCATGAAGACATGCGCATGGAGCGGCCGTTGTGGGCCGAGCAGCGGCCTGAAAACTGGTGGGACGCGGCCGTCCTCGCCATCCGCGGCGTGCTCGGCGACGCCGGCGTATCGGGCTCGCAGGTGAAAGGCATCGGACTTTCCGGCCAAATGCACGGCCTGGTAATCATGGATGGCGCGGGCGCGGTGATTCGCCCTTCGCTCATCTGGTGCGACCAGCGCAGCCAGGCGCAGGTGGATGCCGTCAACGCCCAACTGGGCCGCGAAAACATCCTGCGCTACATCGCCAACCCCGTGCTCACCGGATTCACCCTACCGAAGCTGCTCTGGGTGCGCGATAACGAGCCGCACAACTTCGCGCGCGTGCGGCGCATGCTCCTGCCCAAAGACTACGTGCGCTTCCGCCTTACGGGCGAGTTCGCCACGGAAGTTTCCGACGCGTCCGGTACGGCTCTTTTCGACGTCGTGAACCGGCGCTGGTCGTTCGAAATGATCGACGGCCTGGGGATCGACCGCACCACGCTCCCCAAATGCTACGAATCGAGCGAAGTCAGCGGCAAGATCACGCCGCGCGTGGCCGAACTCACGGGACTGGCGGCGGGAACGCCGGTGGTGGGCGGCGGCGGCGACCAGGCGGCAAGTGCCGTGGGTAACGGCATCGTGG
>CAZARO010000204.1:2875-7776 GCA_964487165.1 uncultured Solibacteraceae bacterium
CTTCGCGCACATGGACCAGGTGGCGTACGACCCCGCGGGCCGAGTCCACACCTTCTGCCACGCGGTGCGCGACAAATGGCACGTGATGGGCGTCACGCAGGGCGCCGGCCTGAGCCTGCAGTGGTTCCGCAACCAATTGGCCCCCGGAACGGATTACGACGCGCTCACCGCCGAAGCCGAGCAATCGCCCGCCGGCGCGCAGGGGCTGTTCTGGCTGCCGTACCTGATGGGCGAACGCACGCCGCATCTCGACGCGACCGCGCGCGGCGGCTGGATCGGCCTCACCAACAGCCACCGCCGCGCCGATTTGATCCGCGCGGTGATCGAAGGCGTCTCCTATAGTCAGCGCGATTGCCTCGACATCGTCGCCGGCCTGGGCGTGCCGTTGAGCTCCGTGCGTGCCTCCGGCGGCGGCGCGAAGAGCGCTTTCTGGCGCCAGTTGCTGGCCGATATCCTGGGCAAGCGCGTGGTCACGCTGGAGACGCAGGAAGGCTCGGCGTACGGAGCGGCGCTGCTCGCGCTCGCCGGCACGGGCGAATACGGGTCGGTGCCGGAAGTCTGCCGCAACACTATTCGCGAGACGGAATCGGTGTCTCCGCGGACTACCGAGTCGGCGTACTATGCTCGGGCGCATGACGTGTACCGGGCGCTGTACCCGGCGCTGAAGCCCATTTTCGGCCAGATCGCGGCGCTGTGAGGCTTAGGTGCCGGGGGCTGGCGTAATACCCGGAAAAAGCCCCTGGAAGAGTTTGACGTACGCTGCGTAGAGAGGCGACTGTCCGTCGTCCCGCCCAACATCAACAAGCTTCTCAGTGGGCCCGAGTTCGTCATCGTGAGGCAGTTCGAAGAGTACATTTCGACTCTGAACCTCGGTGTCCTCAAGAAGGGCCAGCAGCCTCAGGGTCGCGGACCAAAACCCCGCGTCTACAGATGGCGCCCATGTCGTCCGGGACACCACCGGGACAACTCGGATCGGTTTCTGACTGGCGAGCCGCGCGGTAGACCTCAGAGCTTCGACAACCGCCAAGGTCCCATCGAGAGACTCTTGGTTTGCCACGAACATACACACCACCGTGTCGGCTAGCACTGTAGTGGCGAGACCTCCCAGTTCCGTTACACCGGTACGGGCGTCGATCAGCAAATAGTCGGGCTTTAGCTCGTCCGCGATCCGCGCCTGTAGATCCAGTAGGGCCATAAAGCCCCGGCCGCTCGAGTCGGTCAATCTAAGCCGATCGCCGAGTTCCTTGAGCGCCGCCCAGTAGCTCTTGTGCGGAGCTGGCCCGGCGGGCATCAGGCGGACCCAGCCGCCTGCTTCCGTGGGAACCGGCACCGATATCATGTGGTCGTCGAACGGCGGCGGAGAAGTCGAGCCGTCCGCCGTGGCGATCAAATAAGCAACCGCGCCACCGGCAAGTTCGCGGACCCCATCGAACTTGTAATGAAGCCCAGGCGCTTCGAAATCGAAGTCGAGCGCCACCACGCCCTTACCGCGCATAGCCAGGTACCGCGCGGCATTAGCCAGAAGCATGGAACGGCCTACGCCGCCCTTGTACGAGTAGAACGCTACCGTCTCCACAATCTTCAGGCCGCCAGGCCGAAAGCACCACCCGCCCGGAGACGGTCGGCCAAGCCTTGAGCCTCGCGCAAACTATGGTGTCTTGACGCATACGGAAAACGACCTGCAATCGGTTGGGTGTACTCTTCCACGATTTCCCGCAATGCCGTTTTCAGCGACTCAGGCGCATTTTCCTCGCCGAGGTACCCGTCCGCAAGCGCATAGGCGCGACTGTAGTCCCCAGCCTTCAGCGCAGCTCTCACCGCGCCCCGGCGTGCGATCCGTCCTTGCACTCCCGACACGGGATGCGCCTTCGCCAAGTCCTCTTCAATCGAGGAGACCTCCGCCCAAGCCAGCGAAGCGGACGGTATGCCGCGAGTTTCGAGTTCCTCGGCCCGCCAGATGGCGTCGGTGACGAGCGTGTTGAGCGTATCAGTTTCCATTATCCTGCCTCTCGACGAAGTGCAGGGCGGCCGTCGGTTCCTCGAAGCCCACCACGCAGGCCCACCGTTGGTCGACATCGGTGTTCTTGTCGACCTGAACCAGCTTCTGGGAGAGCCGCGCCGCGATGCTCCCTCGGTCGACACCGCTCACTTCCAAGGCAACAAACTGGCACACTCCATCCCGAATGTCTTCAAGCAGCCAATCCGCGTATTCCTCACGCTGCATCCGGCGGAATACGTGCCAGGATCGATATCGATGGACCAGCGCCAGCGCAACTACCTCCGCGCCGTCCTCCGTGATTCGATTGTTGTCATGTTGGGCGATCCCGTTCAGGCCAGCCCGCGGCCAGTACAGCGAACCGTTACTCCGCACGTGTTCAAGGTCCAGCGACAGACTCACTCCCGACTTGTGCGCATTCCGCTCCAACGCCAGCGCCGCCCGTCCCACCATAACCAAAGCGACGTCGAACGGCATCTGAGGGTGCATCTCCCGCAACTGAGCCAAGTCGAGATCCACGCTCGCAGATTAACCGATTGGACAGATCGAGCGCAAGGCAACGCAACAGGCCGATCAGATGCCGGGAAAAAGCTCATGAAAGAGTTCGATGTAAGCCTTGTCGAGTAGCGAGGGCTCGGCGCTCTTCCCATCACTCCCGGCAAGCGTTTCCAAAATCCCCATCGCGTCGCCTGGGGGCAGGGCCAAAAGCGCGGACACACTTCCCTTGCTGCCTCGCCCCAGTTCCATCAGCCTCATGAGGCCCGCAGCGAATACCGGGTCCTGGGTTTGCTCCAGCGTCTTCAGGGGCAGCACCAGTACGATGCGGATCGGTTTCCGATTGGCGGCCCGCGAAGCGGCCAATAGAGCTTTGACGGCTGCCACGGTTCCGTCGACAGCCTCTTGGTCGGTGGTGCAGACGCAGGCCACTGTGTCAGCGAGGACCGTAGTGGCCAGCCCCCACAGTTCCGTCATTCCTGCACATGCGTCGATCAGCAGATAGTGCGGCTTTAATTCGTCCGCGATCCGCGCCGGCAGATCCCGCAGAGCGATAAAGCCGGGGCCGCTCGAATCGGTCAATCGCAGCCAGTCGCCCAATTCCTGAAGGTGCGCAGCCGGCCCGGCGGGCATCAGCCGCAGCCAGCCGCCGGATTCCGCGGCGATCGGCACCGATATCAGGTACTCGTCGAGTGCCGGTGGAGTAGCCGTGCCATTCGACGCGGCCATCAGGTAAGGGATGGCGCCACCGGCCGATTCCCGGACCCCATCGAATTCGTCAGGCAGCCCCGGCGCTTCGAAATCGCCGTCGAGCGCGACGACACCCTTGCCGATCGTGGTTAGGAAACGCGCGGCATTGGCAAGAATCCCGGAACGCCCTACGCCGCTCTTGTAGGAATAGAAGGCTACGGTTTCCACGTATCCACCGCTATCTTGAGTGCCAAGTCGAGATCCACGCTCGCAGATTACCTGATTCCGCCGATCCAGCGCAACGTCGCGCGGCTGACAGATGAGGGAGTTGCAATATTCGGCTGATCTACCGCTCCCTTGCGGTCACGGCTCGGTAGGCACGGGCAAACACAGAGACGCCATTCTTCTTCGAATTTTGCAACTCCCTCAAATGCCTGCGACAGATCGTCTCCCCTGCCTTCCGGCGAAATTGTTGTATCATGAAACGAATTATTGAGATCTGCCAATGCTGCCACATCAATGGGACATATTTAAGCGCGCCGCGCGCCGCGAGAAACTCGAAAAAATCCCCATGGCCTTGATTATCGATAGCCCCTGGATACCGGGCTACCTGGGGATCAAGCACCTCGACTATTTCCTCAATCCGGAAGTCTGGTTCGAAGCCAACCTGAAGATTATGCGGGAGTTCCCCGATATCATCTTCGTTCCCTCGTGGTGGATGGAATACGGCATGGCGGCCGAACCCTCGGTGCTTGGGTCCAAGATCAAATTCTGGCAGGACAACACGCCCAGCGAGTATCACACCCTCTATCGCCTGGAGGATATCGACCAGTTCCCCGAGTACGAGGTGGAGGCCGATGCCTTCGCGGCCTTGACCCTCCACCGCATCGGCATGCACAAGCAGCGCATTCTGGATAACGGCTACATCCTGCCGATGGCCACCTCGCGCGGTCCGTTGTGTACCGCCGGCTTCGTCCGCGGCACCACCCACTTCATGATCGATCTGGTGGAAAATCCCGAAGGCGCGCACAAGCTCATCGACCTTTGCACGCGCGTGGTCATCGATTGGCTGAAGGCGCAGATCAAGGTGATGGGCCCTACCTGCGAGAGCATTTTCATCCTCGACGATATCGTGGGCTTCATCAACGAAGAGCATTACCTGGAGTTCGCGCACCCCTATCTGAAGCGCATCTGCGACGCCTTCCCGGCCGACTGGGTCAAACTCTACCACAACGACGCTGAAGTGGACGCCTGCCTGGACCATCTGCCCGACGCCGGCTTCAACGTCTTGAATTGGGGCAAGCAAAAGGATATTCGCGAGGTCAAACAGCGGGTGGGCAATCGCATGTGCCTCATGGGCAACGTGAACCCGCTCGAGATCGGCGTCCGCGGCACTCCCGCAGAGGTCCGCGAGGCCACCCTCGACGTTCTGGAAGGCTCAGAGGGCGAGGGCGTCATTCTTTCCGTGGGCGGTGGAACCAGCCCCGGCATGCCGCGGCAGAATGTGGTAGCCATGCTGGAAGCGCTGCAGGAGTTCAACGCTGCCCGCCTCGCCGGAGCGCGCTAGAGCCACCCCCATGGCAACGTACAAGATCTTATACTGGCAGGAAGTTCCGTCTCAAGTGAAGGCCGAAGACGACCAGGACGAAGTCAACCTCCCCATGCCCGCACGCTTCATGGAGCGCGTGGACCGCATGGAGATGCAGCGCGGACTGCAAGG
>CAZARO010000205.1:0-6719 GCA_964487165.1 uncultured Solibacteraceae bacterium
CGTTGGCGGAAAGCCGGATCGGCCGGCCATCGTGAGTTTTCATTTTCTGCACGGCAGGAAGCAACTCGTTAAGCACGAAATCCGGAAAGTGATCGTTCAGGCTATCGAACTCGTAAGATCGGTTAAAGCGGGTAGCGGCCCGCTGCGGGGTTCCGGCCGGATCTTTCCAGATAGTGCCGGAACCGATCCCCACCCCGATGATGACCGGCACTTCGTTGTGGGCGATGAGATTGTCGAGCACGGTGGCTTCGAAAGAGCCCAGGCCATCGAGTTTCACCAGGAGGCAAGCCGGCTTGGCGGCATCGTACTGCGCCGGCACGTAAACCGAAAAGCCATTTTCGGTGCCGGGATAAATTTTCGAATCGTTGATGGTGCCCTGGAGGATTTCGCCATGCGGAAACGCGGCGTCCGGTTGGCCTTCCTCGGGCGGAAAAGCGCCCGAGAGCTCGCCGCGAATCTTCTCGAGGAGCGCATTCGCGTCCACCGGAGGGGGCGCTTGCGCCGGCAGTCTGGAAAGCGCGGCGAGCAGCAGCACGGAGGACCACGCGAGACGGCGGAGGAGAGGTGTCATTTCTTCATTCGCTCCAGTTCCACTTCCGATCCGATAAAGCCCCACGTCACCCATACGTGCCCCTTGGCCACGCGGCGGAAGTACTGCTGCGCGGTAGCGGCGTCATTATTATAGAGGTGCCAGTTGCCGATACCGTAGGCCACGGTGTCGAAGCGCAGCTCGGTTTCGTTATCCGTGTTGCCGGCGGGCGGCTCGGGCGGCAGCGCCTGCGCTTCCGGCATGGCGCCCTGGAAGAAGCGCACCAGGTTGAGGTAGAACAGCGTATGGTCGGCGGTATTCTTCATCTCCGGCGGGATGGCCGCGGCGGCCTTGGCGGCCTCACCGGGCTGGTTGGCGCGGCGCAGCGAGGCGTACAGCCAGTTAGTGGAATTGATGCGCTCATCGGTATCGGGGGCGAATTCCACGGCATGCCGGAAGGCGTCCGCCGCTTTGGCAAAATCGCCCAGAAAATAGTTCGATAGCCCGAGATGATAGTAGGCGTCCATTCGCTTGGGGTCGAGCTCCACGGCGCGCGACAGGTCGGTGCGCGCCTTGGCGAATTCGCGCAAGGGAAGCTCCCTGTGGCCGCGCTCGGTGTAGAGCTGGGCGTCCTTGGGCGAGACTGCCAGAGCGCGAGTCAGGGTCGCCACGGCTTCGCGATCCTGCCAGATCGCCAGTTGGGCTTGCGCCAGCTTGAGGAGCAGGGCAGGGTTCCTGGCGTCGGCCGCGAGCGCCTTTTCGGCTTCCGCCACGGCGCCTTTTTCATCCGGCAGGGAAGAGAATTTCGTGCCCTGCGGTGAAGTTACCTGGTAGGTCTGTGCCTGCAACATCGCGGCGCACGCGAGGATCCATGCGGTCTTCATGTTGCAAGAAATTATAGCTTATGGCCCCCTCGCATTTGTAGGACATGCTTTAGCTTGTCAGGCGAGCGCAGCTCGCCGGCCGGGCTTTGGCCATTTGCTCCCTAACTGGCGGGCTGAAGCCCACCCCACCGTGGTGGCGCGGGCTTCAGCCCGCGATAGGCGAGCGCAGCTCGCCCCAGAGTAAACTCGAAAGGATGAAGCGCATTCTGAGGATCGCCGGAATCGCCATCGCTGCCCTGCTGCTGGTGGCGATCGCTTTGCCTTTCCTGATCGACGCCAATCGGTTCCGGCCCACGCTGGAGGCCAGGTTGGGCCAGGCGTTGGGGCGCGACGTGAAGGTGGGCGACCTGAAACTGTCGCTCCTTTCCGGCGGAATAACGGCCCGCGACCTGTCGATTTCCGACGACCCTTCGTTCAGCCAGACGCCGTTCGTGGAGGCCAAATCGTTTTCCGTGGGCGTCGATCTCGCGGCTCTGGTTTTCTCCCGCAAGCTCACGGTAACCAGTATCACCGTCGACCAGCCTGAGATCTGGCTGCTGCAATCGCCGTCCGGAGATTGGAATTTTTCCAAGGTCGGCGCCAGGTCGGCGGCCCGGCCCGCGGCAACCGGGGAGAGCGGATCCAATCTCGATCTTTCCGTGAAGCTGGTGAAGATTACCGGCGGCCGTCTCACTCTGGCGCGTACTGGCGGCCACTGGAAGCCCCTGGTATTGGAAAACGTCAATGCCCAACTGCGCGACTTCGCGCCCGCCAGTTCGTTTCCGTTTACGGTGGCGATGAACGTGGCCGGCGGCGGCGCCATCAAGCTGGATGGCAAGGCCGGCCCCATTGACGAGAACGACGTCGCCATGACGCCCGCTACGCTTACTTTGAAGGTGGACAAGCTCGACCTGGCCGGATCGGGCCTCAACGAGATCGCGCCCGAACTGGCGGGGTTGGTGTCGTTCGATGGCAGCGGGCAGAGCGGCGCCAACGGGGTCGAGCTCAACGGGCGGCTGAAGATCGACAAGCTGAAACTCTCCGCCCGCGGGACGCCCGCAAAACGCGTCGTGGAGCTGGATTTCCACGTGGCGCACGACCTGAAAAAGCGCTCCGGCCGGGTACACCAGGGCGACATCCACATCGGAAACGCCGTCACCAGCCTCGTCGGCACCTATGTGCCGCAGGTCGATTCCCTGGCCGTGGATATGACTCTCGATGGGCCCCGGATGCCGGTGCCGGAGCTGGAGGGATTGCTGCCTGCGCTGGGCATCGTGCTGCCTAACGGCGCGTCTCTGCAGGGCGGCACCGCGGGAGTGAAGGCGACCGTTCAGGGACCGGTGGACCGGCTGGTGATCGCCGGTTCGATCGCCATGAATAATACTAAACTGGCGGGCTTCAATCTATCGAGCAAGTTGTCGGGCATTGAACGGCTGGCGGGCATTAAGAGCGGGGCGGACACTGAAGTCCAGTTACTCAGCGGCGACGTGAGGGTGGCCCCGGAAGGCATCGCGGTCAACAATCTCAGGCTGGTGGTGCCGGCCGTCGGCGACGTGACGGGAGGCGGCACGGTGAATCCCGACAGCACCTTGAATTTCAAGATGACCGCGTCCGTGCATACCGGCGGGCTTGCTGCCGCGCTTAATAATGAACCCGTACCGTTTACCGTCGCGGGCACCTGCTCGGAGCCGGTCTTCCATCCCGACATGAAGGCCGTGGTGAAGGACTCGGTGAAAGGAGTGGGCAAGGCCGCCGGCGGCCTGATGAAGGGCTTGGTGGGAGTGAAGAAGTAGCAGAAACTTTGAGAAGCTAAGTACACCATTTCGCAAATACAGATGCGTATTCCGCAGATCCAACTGCAACCGCTCCCTTACGGTCGCGGCTCTGCATGCAGCCTCGTTCAGAGCCGCGACCATCAGGGAGCGGTTGCAGCAGAATAAGTTGGCGAACTTGTGAAAGGGAGTACTAAGTAGGGCAGGATGGCATCCTGCGGCCGATTGGCAATCGGCCTTCCGCGCTATCAGTGGTGCCGACCGGGCGGGTTGCCAACCCGCCGCACAACCTGCCCCACTTAGCTTCTCAAAAGCTGATAGCCAACCGCTGCCTCACCGCGACCGCTCCACCATAATGATATTGCTCCCGCTCTGGTCGTACTGCGCGAGCAGCAGCCTTCTTCCGTCCGGGGAGACGGCGAGGCCGGGGATGGTCGCATCGGGCGGTTTGGAGAGCTGCGCGATCTGCTGAATTGTGCCGCTGGCCAGATCCAGGAATTCCAACCGTGGGCCGGCCGGCGGCGCCGCCGTAGCGAAGTAGATTCCA
Organism: uncultured Solibacteraceae bacterium; assembly: GCA_964487165.1. Classification (GTDB taxonomy): domain Bacteria; phylum Acidobacteriota; class Terriglobia; order Bryobacterales; family Bryobacteraceae; genus PALSA-129. The sequence continues at coordinate 3,712 of CAZARO010000205.1, forward strand.
CCGCGCGCCAGGCGCCAGCAGCGCCAGTAGCCGATCTGGTCGCGGTCCGTTACCGCAACCTCCTCGCCGCCGCCGACGGGTACCCGCCAGATACCTGGAATCTCGCGGCCTTTGACGTATAAAAGGAATTGGCCGTCGGCGGTCTCGAATCCCTCGAAGCCTCCCTTGCGCGTGACCTGGACGGCCGCACCGCCCTGCGACGGCATCTTCCAGATCTGCAGGCTACCGCTCCGCGTGGAGGCGAAGTAGATCCAAGCCCCGTCGCACGACCAACTGGGCGCAACGTCGCCAGTGTGGGCCGGAGTGACGCGCCGCAGGTCGCCGCCATCGGCGTTTACCGTCCAGATGCTGGGGTTACCGACCTTGGCAGGGTCGTTCGCGCGCGTGTCGAAGGCGATGCGCCGCCCGTCGGGCGACCAACGCGGGCTGCCGGTCACGTACGCGCCGCCATCGAATAACAGCCGCGGATTACCGCCGTCGCTATCGCTCACCCAGATGCCGAAGCTGCCGTTCCGGCCGGAAGTAAAAGCGATGCGGCGGCCGTCGGGCGAGAAGTCCGGATCGGAATCGCGGAAGGTGGAAGCGATCCTCGGCGCCCTGGATGTCACCTGCCCGTTGGCAGCCAGCGCGACGTCCCAGATGTTCATGTCGTCGAGCCGCCGTGTGTAGGCCAGCCGGTTTCCATCGCGCGAAATCGCCGGGCTGATCACGTCTTCACCGAAAGCGCTGACGCGCTCCGGATTTCCGCCGTCGGCCCGGATCCGCCACAGCGAATTGAAGCTGCCGCCGCGCCGCGAGGAAAAGACGATCTCGCGGCTGTCGGACGTCCAGGCCACTCCGTCGATGGTCAGGCCATCGAAGGTCAGCCGCTGCGGTGGGCCACCGGGCAGGCGCAAAACGTAAAGGTCCGTGGCGGAGAAGCTCAAGGCGCGCGCAAAGGCGAGACGCGTTCCGTCCGGCGAAAATGCCGGATAGTAATCGCCGGTGGTCCCTCCCGGAGGCGCCGTCAGCTTGCGCCTCGCCGCGTTCTCCAGCGAAAGCAGGAAAATGCTCGCGGGTTCGGCGTGCGTTACTTTATCGACGATCGCCAGCGTCTTGCCGTCGGGAGAAAAGTAGGCGCTGTTTCCGCTGCCCAAGTCGAAATACGGCAAGACATCGGCCAACTTACGCTCCGGCTCGCCCAGCGCCGAGGTTAGATACCAGGCGCGGCCTTGCGGTGTCGAACGCAGAAACGAGATGCTCCGGCCGTCGGGCGACCAGGCAGGGCGCGAATCCGAGCCCGCGCTGTGGGTCACCTGGAGCAGCGCCTCGCTGCCAATCACTTTGACATAGACATGCGACGGACCACCCTGCGGACCGTCCCACACGAATGCAATCTGGTTCCCGTCGGGTGAGAATGCCACCTCGTTCTGACGCCCTGGAAAGCTGGTGAGGGGAATTGCTTTGGGAGAGAACGCTGCCCTGCGGTATCGGTACCATTGGGGAGCCAGCCAGTAGATCGCCGCGCAGAGGGCCACCGCGGCGAGCGCGGCCAGCAGCCATCGGGAGCGGAAATCCCGCCGGCCAGGCGTTGGGTCCGCCACGGCGGCGAACTGCGCCGGGACTTGCGTTGCGGGAGGTGTCACCGGCGGCGGAACGGGCGGCGAAGCAACTGCAACCGGAGCGCGATTGGCCTGATGTTCGAAATCCGGCGCCGTCAGATCCGGCACCCGGACCTCGGCGGCGAAGCGATATCCTCGCTTGGGAACCGTCTCGATATAGTGATGCCCTTCGTCTTCCCCCAGCGTCTTGCGCAGAATTGAGACAGTCTTGGCGAGAGTGGCTTCCTCGATGAAGGTTCCGGGCCAGACTAAGCGGAGCAGTTCCTCCTTGTCCACGATCCGGCCGTTGCACTCGATCAAAGCGGCCAGGGTCTCGAAGACTTTGGGCGGAAGCGCGACGTAGACGCCGCCCCTCAGCAGCATTCTCGTCTGGAGATCGAGCCGAAAGGGGCCAAAATCGTATAAGTGCTTATGCGACGCAAGCATACGATACGTCACCAGCTCCGAGACGATGCTACCATAAATTTATCCGCTTTTTTTCCAAACGGCGTCAAGACGTGTCCCGGATAGCAATCGTAAAATCATTCCGGTGTTGCGAACCATGCTACCGCGGGCTGTGCTGACCACTCTTCTGCTGGCCGCGTGTAGTTCTTATGCCGCTGAGATACGCTTCTCTTTTCTGGGCACGGACGGACGGCCCGACAATATCAGTCTCGACGGTTTTCTGATCGACGGGCGCGCCCCGGCCGCAACGCCCCAGGTGCGGCAACTCGCGCCGGGTGTGACGGAGGTGACTGCGGCGTCTCCCACGGCCGGCGAATGGTCGTTCGCCGTGGCCGATGACTCCAGCTACTACGGCTTCGGCGAGCGTTACGACCGCCTCAACCACGCGCACACCATTCTCAAAAATGCATCGCGCGATGTGGCCAACGATAAGGGCGCTCTGACTTACCAGCCCGTGCCGTTCTACATGAGCTTGCGCGGTTACGGTCTGTGGCTCGACACCACCAGCGAAGCCACCTTCGATCTCAACGTCACCGAGCCATCCCGGATTCTGGTCAAATTCTTCGGTGACAAGTTGCGCGTGGTACTGTTCGAGGGGCCGCGCTTTCCGGCTGTTCTCGAGCGATTCACCGCCCTCGTAGGCCGCCAGGAACTGCCGCCGTATTGGGCCTTCGCCCCATGGAAAGCGCGCGATTACCACAAGAACGCACAGGAAGTTTACGAGGATGTCGACCGCTACCGTCAACTGGGCTTGCCGGCCTCAGTGCTGCTCATCGACAGCCCCTGGACCACTAATTACAACACCTACGAATTCAATCCGAAGCAGTTCGACGACGCTCCGGCGATGATCGCCCACGTGCACGATAAAGGCTACAAGCTGGTTCTCTGGCACACGCCGTGGATCAATCGCCAGACGGCGCCGCCGTATGAGGAGGGCTTCGCGGGCAAGTTCGCTCCCGGCCC
>CAZARO010000205.1:6729-7753 GCA_964487165.1 uncultured Solibacteraceae bacterium
CTGCGAACTTCGCGGAAGCCGACCGCCTGGGCTATTTCGTTCACCGCGCGGACGGATCGACGTATATCGGCCGGTGGTGGAAAGGCACGGGGTCACTGATCGATTTCACGAATCCGGCCGCGAAGAAATGGTGGCAGGGCCAGCTATCGAAAGTGATTGCCCTGGGCGCCGACGGCTTCAAGGACGACGATGCCGAAGGCGTTTTCGTGGGTGACGTGGTCTTCGCCGGCGGCCAGGACGCCCGCACGATGCGCAACCGCTACGCCGTGGAGTACAACCGCGCCGTCGCGGACGTCTTACGGGAACGCAAGGGGCCGGACTGGGTGCTGCTCCAACGCAGCGGCACCGTCGGGTCGCAGATGCTGCCCCTGTTCTGGGGCGGCGACAACGACGCTTCGTTCTCGCCCGGCAACGGGCTGCCGACGGTGGTCACCGCCGGACTGAACGCCGGCATGAGCGGCATTTCCCTCTGGATGAGCGACCTGGGCGGCTACAACAAATCCGCGCGCCGCCCGGATGATGGTATGCTCTTCGTCCGCTGGACACAGTATTCGGCCTTATCTCCAGGCATGGAAGTGATGAGCGGAATGAACCTGGGTCCATGGGACTATGGCGACGAGGCGCTGCGCATTTTTCGAACTTACTCCGTGCTCCACATGAGCCTGTTTCCGTATCGCTACCGGGCCGCGCAGGAAAGTGTCCGCACAGGTTTGCCGATGATGCGGGCGCTGGTGCTGATGCACCAGGACGACCGCGACGCTCGCGAGGCCGGGGACGAATATTATTTCGGCCCGGACTTATTGGTGGCGCCGGTGCTGAGTCCGGTGACACAGCGTTCGGTGTACCTGCCGGAAGGCGATTGGATCGACTATTGGACGGGCCAGTGCCTTACCGGACGCCGCACGATCGCCGTGGACGCGCCGCTCGACCGGATTCCGCTGTTCGTGCGGGCAAGCGCGATTCTGCCCAAAATTCCGGAGGATGTGATGACGCTGGTGCCGCGCGCCGAATTCAGCGATCGCGG
>CAZARO010000206.1:0-1487 GCA_964487165.1 uncultured Solibacteraceae bacterium
CGAACTTAAGAACGATCCGCGGTATGGCATCGGACGCGAAATTTCGAAAGAGGAGTTCGCGCGGTTTCCTTCGACACTCGAACGCAATCCCGCGGCGGTGTTCGAATCGGCCGAGGGCGTGATGTTCGGCAACACCAAGGACGGCGAGTTGACCGGCAAGCCGGCCGAGATCGGCAATCACGGGCACTGGCCGATGCGGTACCGGTCGGTTTACGTGCTCTGGGGACGCGGCATCGCGCCGGAAGTATTGCCGGAGTTTTCGATCCGCGACATCGCCGGCCGCCTCGCCACCGTACTGGGGATCGCATTCCCGTAGTAAGCGATGCGGCTGATTCTGCACTCCATCGTTCTGGCTTGTTGGCTTCAGGCCGCAGCCGCCGACAAGCAGTATGTCGATTCCCGGACCTGCGCCGCATGCCATCCGAAAATCGACCGGGAGTATCGGCAGACAGGCATGGGGCGCTCGCTCTACCGACCCGCACCCGCCAACACCATCGAAGACTACCGGAACAACAAGTTCCAGCACGCGCTCTCCGATGCGCATTACGCCATGATTGTTCGCGAGGGCACCTATTCCCAGCGGCGCTGGCAAATCGGTTTCGACGGTAACGAGACCAACGTCGAGGAATTGAAAATCGATTATGTCGTAGGCTCCGGCAATCACGCGCGTTCGTATCTGCATCGGACAACCGGTGGAGGATATATCGAGCTTCCGCTGAGTTGGTACGCGGAGAAAGGCGGATACTGGGCCATGAGTCCGGGATTCGACTCCTCCCATCCACCGGCGCGGCGTTTGGTCTCCTATCAGTGCATCTTCTGCCACGACGGGTATCCCAGGATTCCCGCCGGCCATGACGCTCCGGGCAGCGACCCCGCGTTCACCGGCGACTTGCCGGAGGGCATCGATTGCCAGCGTTGCCATGGGCCCGGAGCAAAGCATATTGCCGCCGCGCGGACGGCCGCCGCGAAGTCGGGCGACATTCGCGCGAGCATCGTGAATCCTGCCAGGCTCGCGCCCAATCTGGCCATGGATGCGTGCATGCAATGCCATCTTCAGCCCACCAGCGGCGACATTCCCGCGCTGGTCCGCCGATTCAATCGCGGGCCTTTTTCATTTGTGGCGGGCGAACCGCTGCCGGATTTCCTGCTGGTATTCGATCACGCGCCCGCTACCGGACATGACGATAAGTTCGAGATCGTAAATGGCTCCGCGTACCGGCTGCGCAAGTCGCAGTGTTTTCTGAAGAGCAATGGAGCGCTGACCTGCACCACCTGCCACGATCCGCATCGGGCAGCGAACGGCGCCGAGGCGATCCGCCATTACTCCGAGGCGTGCCGTAAGTGCCACGCCGCCTCATTTGATGCCCGCATTTCCACGGGGCGCCACCCCGCCGCGGAGGAATGCGTGAGCTGCCACATGCCCCAAAGGCGCACTGAAGACGTGGTGCACGCCGTCATGACGGATCACCTCATTCAGCGAGGCACTC
>CAZARO010000206.1:1497-7728 GCA_964487165.1 uncultured Solibacteraceae bacterium
GGAGATCCGCTGGCCGATCTGCCCGAGCGTCACGGAGCGGCGGCGGAGTATAGGGGAGAAGTGGTTCCATACTATCCCTCGCCCACTCCGGCGTCTGACGAGATGGCGCTGTATCGGGCCGTCGCCCAGGTGGCTCTACGAAGCAACCTGGAAGCGGGCGCGCCGCAATTGGCCGGCGAGATCGCGCGCGTAAAGCCTCACGACGCGGAGTTTTATATGGTGCTGGGCGAAGCCTGGCTCAACATCGGCAAGCCGCGTGCAGCGGTGGACGCTTATGAGGAGGCGCTTCGCCTCAGGCCGGATTTCGCGCGCGGGCTGATATCGCTGGCCGGCGCCTTAAGCGCTTCCGGGCAGGTGTCTCGCGCGGACGCCACGCTGAAGCGCGCGGTTGAGGTTGCGCCTTCGACCGCCGCCGCCTGGTTTCAATCCGGCGCCGCCGCTTTTGCGCTGGGACGCACGGCGGACGCGGTCGAAGCCATGGCAAAAGCCGTCGCGCTCGATCCGGATTTATCCGGCGGGCACGCGGGTCTGGCGGAGATTCTGTGGCGGACGGGCGAGACCGGCCGCGCCGAAAATGAGTTGCGGGAAGCGCTGCGTACGGATCCCTACGATGCCACGGCCTACGATCTGATGGGGCGCGTTCTGGCGGGCAAGGATCAGGCGCCGGAAGCGCTCTTCGACTTCGAAAAAGCCACGCGGCTGCGCCCGGGCTACGGTCCTCATTTGTACGATTATGCGTTGGAGCTTTCGGCCGTCAATCGTGTGGACGAGGCGCAGGCTTCGGTTCAATCGGCTCTGCGTGCGGACCCGGATATGGCGGAGGGTCACGAGTTATTGGGCGGATTATTGGTCGGAAAAGGGCAGTTGCCGGAGGCGGCGAGGGAGTATGCCGAGGCCATCCGGCTCAAGCCCGAATTTGCGCGGGCGCATCTCGATCTCGCACGAGTGCTGGCGGCCCAGGGGGATATGCCGGGCGCCATCGAGCAACTCCGGCAAGCCGCGGCGGGTTCCGATCCGCAAGTGGCCCAGATGGCCGTTCAGGCACTCAAGAGGCTCGGGCAATAGCCACTACGATAATCCCGCCTACAATCGCGATCGCGGACCGCTGTGGGTGGGTACGCTAAGATTGCATTAGAGCTGTCGAAAAAATGAGAACCCTGACGGCGATCCCTAGGGTGATACTGCTTGGCCTGGCATTGGGCGGGTCCCTCGCTGCCGCGCCGCTTAGCCGCCCCTACCTGGTAGAACATTACGACGTCCACCTCACACCCGACCTGGCCGGCAAACGCATGGCGGGCGAAGCCACCATCAAGCTGACCAGCCGCATCGAACGGCTGGACGTGGTGGAACTGGATGTCGGCGACATGCAGATCGCTTCCGTCAAGGAAGGGCAGGCGGCGCGTTATTTTGAGCGCAAGGAAAAGACGCTCATCGTGGTGCTGCCCACGCCGGTCTACAAGACCGACCACCGCACTATCACGATACGCTACACCGCCGTACCTGCCAAGGGCCTGGTCTTTTTTCCCGACCAGGTCTACACTTCGTTTTTCACCAGCGACTGGATGCCATGCGACGAACACCCCGAGGATCGTGCCACGCTCACTCTGACGATCGACGTGCCGCCGCAATTCAAAGTCGCCGCCAGCGGCCACCCCGATGGCGCGGCGTGGACCCTCGATACGCCGTATCCCGCGTTCCTGTACGCATTCGCCGCGGGCGAGTTCGCCGAGAGCAACAAGCAGGTGGACGGCGTAACCCTGCGCGTGCTGGGCAAAGCCCAAGTTTTCGACGACACCATCTCCGCGATGCACTTCCTGGTGGAGCGTTCCGGCAAGCCGTACCCGCTCGACACCTACACGCAGGTATTTACGCACGGCACGGTGGAGCAGGAAGCCGTCGGAATGACGCTGCTGCCGGAAAAATACGCCGGCGAACTGGCGAAGGATCCGCAGAGTCTCAATCTGCTGGCGCACGAACTGGCGCACCAATGGTACGGTGTCAAGATCCTGGCCAAGGATTGGTCGGACTTCTGGCTGAGTGAGGGCATGGCCACATTTCTGGCGGATGCCTTCCTCGAACAGCGCTTCGGGAAGGCCCGATACGATCGCGAAATTGCCGATTCCAAGCGGACTTACGATAACCTGCGCGCGCAGGGCCGGGACAGGCCGCTTTTCTTCACCGATTGGCAGACGCCGCAGCAGGCCGGCGGTCCGCTGCCGTATCAGAAGGGCGCCTTTGTGTTGTCCGAGTTTCGCCGTACGCTTACTGACGAGGTCTTCTGGAGGGCCCTGCGGGCTTACACCAACGGGCACTGGGGCGGTACGGTAACCAGCGACGACCTGGAGGCCGCCATGGCCAGCGTCGCCGGCAAGGATCTTAGTAAGCAACTTACTAAGATGTTTCAGGAGTGGATTTACTAGCTGTTAGTTAACAGCCGAATCTTACTTCACCTTCGCGAACAGCTTCGCCAGCACTTTTACTCCGCGATCGATCTCTTTCTCCGTCACCGTATAAGGGGGCAGGAAGCGTAGGACCGTATCGTGCGTGCAGTTCATCAGCAGGCCGGCGTTCATGGCGTCCAGCACCAGTTGTTTGCCAGGCACCGTCAGCTCCATTCCGAGCATCAGGCCGAATCCGCGGACTTCCTTGACGAAGCTGTGCTTGCGCGCCAACTCAGTCAACGCCACGTGAAAATAGCCGCCGGCTTCCTGAATATGCGGCATCAGCCCATCCAGAATGTCGAGAAACTCCAGCGCCATGCGGCAGGCCAGAGGATCGCCGCCGAAGGTGGTCCCGTGCATTCCCGGCTTGATGGCCGCTTCGGCCTTTTCGTTGGCGATGATGAAACCCAGAGGGATGCCGCACGCCACCGGCTTGGCCGCCACCACCACGTCGGGCATAATCACCGGCGTGGACCGCTGGTAGGCGAAGTAAGTGCCGGGGCGGCCGACGCCGCACTGTGTCTCGTCGGCGATCAGCAGGGCATTATAGCGGTCCGCCAGTTCGCGCGCCTTGGCGGCGAACTCGTGAGTCAGCGGGTAAATCCCGCCCTCGCCCTGGATCAGCTCCACAATCATGCCCGCGGTGCGTTCGGAAAAGGCGGCTTCGAGCGCGGCGATATCGTTGGGCGGGACGAAGCGCACGCCCGGCATCAGCGGTTCGAAATCCTGCCGGTATTTGGGCTGGCCGGTGAGCGAAAGCGCCCCCAGCGTCCGTCCGTGAAATGAGTTATCGAGCGAGATCATCTCGCATTTCGCGGCGTCGATGGCGTGACCGTGGGCCTTCGCCATCTTGAGCGCGCCTTCCACCGATTCGGTGCCGGTGTTGCAGAAAAATACCCGCTGCAGGCCGCTCATTTCGGCCAGTTTTTTCGCCAGCGGCCCCTGGTATTGGTGGTAGTAAAGGTTGGACGAATGGATCATGCGGCCGGCCTGTTCGCGCACCACCTTCACGATCCGCGGGTGTGCGTGTCCCAGCGCATTTACTCCGATCCCGGTGATGAAATCCAGATAGCGGCGGCCTTCCGTGTCGTAGACGTAGTTTCCCTTTCCACGCGCCAATACCAGCGGATAGCGGGCGTAATTCTGCAGCAGATACTCACGCTCGAGATTCATGGCGGTCTGGCCGCTGTCCGCAGGGGTGCCTGCAGGGGTGTCTACAAGAGGAGGCAGAGTGCTTGTCATTTACTCATCATAACGCGAGCCCGAGTTCTTCCGAATCACGCGATGGATTGCAGGATTCCACCCTCAGCGCGCACCGCCGCACCGTTCATGGCGGACGCCAGAGGGCTGCATACGAATGCCACCACCGCGGCAACTTCTTCGGTGGTGGCAAAGCGCTGCAGTAGCGAACTTGGTCGCGCCTTAGTGAAGAAGTCGCGTTCCACGGTAGCGCTATCGACTCCGTTGGCCGCCGCCAGACTGTCGACGAATGCCAGCACGCCTTCGGACTTCGTGGGCCCTGGCATCACCGAGTTCACGGTAACGCCGGTTCCGGCCGTGGTCTCCGCCAGCCCGCGCGCGATGGCGAGCTGCGCCGTCTTCGTCATGCCGTAGTGAATCATTTCCTTGGGAATCTGCAGCGCCGATTCGCTCGAAATGAACACGATCCGCCCCCAGTTCTTCTGCCTCATGGGGCCAATATAGTGCCGGCACATGCGCACCCCGCTGAGCACATTCACCTCGAAGAAACGGCGCCAATCGCTGTCCGGAATCTCCTCGAAGGGCTTAGGCTCGAAGATCCCGAGATTGTTCACCAGAATATCGACCGCGGGAAACCGTTCGATGACGGCGCGCGCGCCCGCCTCGGTTCCCAGGTCGGCCGCGATACCGTGAGCGGCGCCGCTGATGCGCACCGCGTGGTCCACGCGCTCTTGCGTGCGGCCGTTCACGATTACGGCCGCGCCTTCGCGCGCCAACGCGGTAGCGATCGCCAATCCAATGCCCGCCGTCGAGCCGGTTACCAGAGCCGTCTTGCCTTTGAGATCCAGGTCCATAGGTAATTGGATGCCGAAAAGCGCGGAGCCGGTTCGGCTCAGCTATTCGCCGCCGCCTTCGTCGACCGCGCCCTTGGGTGCTCCGCGCGGATCCGGCTTCACGGCCACCGGCTGGGTATAGCTCTTCCCATCGACGGTGAGCCGCACGGTGTACTGGCCGGGCTGCAATCCGCCGCCACCGCCGCGCCCACCGCCGCCGCCTCCGCCCCGTCCACCGCGTCCGCGGCCGGCGCCGCGTCCCGCCGCCGGAGCAGCCGCGTCGTCCGCCGCAGGAGCGGTACAGGCATCCACCACTGGAGTGGCATTGCCGCCGCGTCCACCGAAGCCCCCGCCGCCGCCGCGTCCGGCCGATCCGCCCAGGGCGAAGCGATGCATCCCCGCCGCCGCGGATGGCGGCTGCGCCGGTTGTTGCCAGATGGCCTGCACGCTTAACGCCTCCGTGTCCACCGGCCGCACCGGCGTGTCACTGGCGGCGCAAGCGTGTACCGCTCCCGCCGCATCCAGCAACTCCAGCTTGAGCGGGCTCGCCGCGGCCGACTTCAGCCAGTAATACGCCACCACTCCCGAGGGCGGATTCTCTTCCTGCGGCTCCTCATGCGGCAGCGGCGTGCCGTTCATGCCGCCGTTGCGGATGGCGAACGCCTCCCCGGGCTTGAACAGGTAGGCGCTGGCACTCGAAATCGCCGCACCCTGTTGCGCAATCTGCCGCAGCGGCGTCATCTGATCGAGCACCCAGAAACCGCGGCCGTGCGTGCCGATATCGAGATCGTCGCCGTGTACCACGATGTCGCGGATGGAAGTCACCGGCATGTTATTCTGCAGCGGCTGCCACTGGTCGCCGTCATTGAAAGAAACATACACGCGCAGTTCCGTGCAGGCGAACAGCAGTCCCGGAACCTGCGTGTCCTCCTTCACGGAATTGACGTACGCGCCCTCGGGAATGCCGGCCACCACGTTCTGCCACGTCTTTCCGCCATCGCGCGTACGGTAGATGTAAGGCTTGTTGTCAGCCAGGCGATGGCGGTCCACCGAAGCATACGCCGTCTGCCCGTCGAAATGGCTGGCTTCAATCTGCGATACCTTGCTCCACGCCGTCATCGCCGGCGGGGTCACGTTGTTCCAGGTCTTGCCGTCGTCGCGCGTCACGTGGATCAAGCCGTCGTCCGTGCCCACCCAGACGGTGTGCGCCTCAATGGGCGAGGGCCCGATGCTATACACCACGCCGAAGCGGTCGACCATCACTTCATCGATGTCCTTGGCGGTGAGCGGGTCGAGCGTCGAGGGAATTTCCGGCTTCACGCGCGCCAGGTCGGGGCTGATTTTGTCCCAGGTGCGCCCGCGGTCGCGGGAGCGCATCACGAACTGGTTGGCGAAATAGAGGGCTTCATCGGCCTGCGAAAATACTTGCGGCAGGGACCACGTTTTGCGATTCGGATCGTTGGGGTCGGCCGGCGGCATCTGTCCGCCCAGAGGCGCCGCGATGTTCAGGGCCTGATCGCAACGGCCGGGGCTAGTCGCGGTGGTGCCGTAGAGAATGTTGCCGTCCCGGGGGTCGGGGAGTACGGTGTTGCTCTCGCCCGCTTCACACGTGGGCTCCCAGTTGCGGAATGAGAGCACGCCCTGGCGCGACCACGTGCTGACGCCCACGCCGCCGCTATCCTGCTGCGCGCCATAGAGCCAATAGGGGAAGCGATTGTCGGCCGCCACGTGATAGATCTCGGCCGTCGGCTGGTTGT